>CADBPA010000277.1 GCA_902796505.1 uncultured Ruminococcus sp. | reverse complement strand
TCGGGGGCGGATTTGTAATACGCCCCACACATAAAACGCATTTTTTGCGAAAATATCCGGCAAATCCGCGCTTCTTCCCGAAAAAATCGCTGTCTTCAAACGGCCTTTTGAAGACAAAATTCCCACTCATTGAAAGGAGAGACCGGATATGTATCTCATATCTGTCACGCGTTCTTCTGTTTTCAATGAATTCACACCGGCAGAGCGGCGAAAATGGTTTTCGCTGACCGGTAAAAAGGTCATATCGCATATAGACACATTTTATTACGTCGTAAAGATCGCCGGCGACCATAACGAGAATCCGGAAGTTCAAAGATTGCTCGACGATCTGAAGGAAAGCAAAGCACAAAAGATAGCTGCGATCGGAGAAGACGTTTTCTTCATGGATCTTGCGATGATGTCAAACGGTTTTTCCATCTATGAGTATCGTCTCTCGATGAACGAAACCTTTGATATCTTCTTTGCAAGTACTCTCCCGAACGAAGAAACTCCGCGCATCTGCGTTCAGCTTCGTACCAGGAGTCTGATCCTGAACGGAACGAAGGGCGCGACGGAAGAATCTTTCGGATATGTGAAAGATATTCTGGACGCCTACGGTCTTACCGTCGGCGAGGTCGGAGAAAACCGTATCGACTACGCCTATCACACGAACCTGATCCAGAACGGCAGATCCTATTTTTCGGATCGTTCTCTGCTTCTTCATCTTCGGTCAAAACTGCGCAAGTACAGCAAGATCGGAGATATCAGCCCGAGTCTTACCATCGATACGCTGAATCTCGGAATGCGCAAGAGCAACAACGTCTTCTTCCGCGCCTACAACAAAACGCGGGAAGTCATCGAGAAGAATTATAAATCCTTCTTCTTTGAGCGATGGCGGCAGAACGGTCTCATCTCCGAGTACGATCTCTACGTCTACCGCAAGGCTTTCGATCTCGCAAGCTACCGGATGGGGATCCTCGTCGGGCGGATCAAATGGTATCTCGAATTCGGGCGAAAGGAAGAGACTCAAGAACGGCTTTCCGAGTTGCTGAAGGCGTGTTACGTCAATTCGGACAACGCAGGGCAGATCGAGAAGGAACTGAACGGTCTTCTTCCGCCTGTCACTCAAATCACGAACGTCGAGTTTCAGACCAAACGGAAGTTCTATCATTCCTTCGATCCTTTCCTCCGGGAATCTTTCGCAAAGGAAGAGAGCGCAGATGAGCTTGCGCGCCTGTGGCAGATCCTGCGGCTTTCCAAGAGTTTCACCGCATACTTGACCGCCTGCAGCGTCTGCTTCGTCAAGGATCGGAAGGATCCTGAGAGCGAGATCTGCGACTGGTGGCAGCGGATCCGGAGCTGCCCGGTCGAGGAAAGCCGCGAGGACGTGGAGATGATGCGAAGCTTCGACCGCCATGCGGACATTCTTCGCTCTGCGAGAAGGTTTTCTTCCGCCGTTGCGCAGCTCTCGGTCCTTCGCAACGGGATTGAGGAAGACAAAACCTTTGAGGAGGATATCTCGGACGCGCTGGCGTATCTGAACGACAACGACTTCTACGGCTTTCTGCCAAACCCCGAAACGGGAGAAGTCAAAGATCTCCGCGCGCCGGACTATGAAGAGATCCGGATGCGGAAAAAGCGGCAATATCGCGGCATTCTGAAGCCGGACGAACCGCAAACAGAGCAAAATTCAAATAATTATTTACAAAATCAAGAAAACAAAGGAGAACCAAACACATGAAAATCAAAATCATCGGTATTACCAAAGAAATGAAGAGCGGGGTTTCCCGCAAGAACCAGAAGCCGTACAGCGGATACTTTATCTCGTATGGCTATCGGATGGAGGACGTGGACGGTCTGAAGACCGATTCCTTTCTCTATTCTGCGGACGTGATGCGCGAGAGCAACGGATATATTCCGGTTCCCGGAGATCTCTGCGATCTCGTCTACGGCAGGGGCGGATTCATCGAAGGGATGAAACCGCTCGGGAAGGGGGAGCTGAACTGATATGAGCAGAAGAGCGACCATCGGTATGGTCGTCGGCATCGCGCTGGCGGTCATTCTCATCATCGGCTTCATCAGCTACGCCACGGCAGGCTTCACGCAGTTTGAATCGAAGCAGGTTTCAGCGAATCTGGCCAAGAAGCCGAACCCCGACAACTTCTTCACGAAAGATTGCCTGACGTTGGAGAACAGCAACGACGGAAGCGGGATTCTTCTGACGGTAAACGACAACGGCTCGATCAAAGTCAAGGGCACAGCGTCAGCGGAACGGGAATATGTGATCGGCAGCGTTCGTCTGAACGCCGGAACGTATACCCTGACGGCACTGGAAAACGCCGGA
>CADBPA010000276.1 GCA_902796505.1 uncultured Ruminococcus sp. | reverse complement strand
TGGTGCGCAGTTCGGTCGTGAGCGTGACGTTCTGCTTCACGCCGGAGAGCCGGACGACCACTTCGAGCTTCGGGATCACAAGGCTTGAAAGCTCCTGCTTTTCGGCGTCGAAATCCTTTTCGCAGACCGAGCAGTGGTAGTGGCCGAGCACGCCTTCGCTTTCGTAGGTTGCCGGGATCTCTTCGATCCATGCGCCGTAGGTGTGTCCCTTCGCCGGGATGGTCTCATAGGTCGAATAGTCGCAGCGCGTGCAGGTGTCATAGGGCTTGTAGCCCGGCTCGGTGCAGGTCGCGTCCTTGCCGTCGTGATGCACAAGATCGTGGCCGAGCGCTTTGATCGTCTTGGTCTCTCTGCTGAGTTCCTTGTTGCAGACCGAGCAATAAACGACCTCGTCGTAAGATCCAGCGGTCTCGCAGGTCGCGGGGACTTCGTTTTCTCTGACGGCTGCCGCCGGCTTATGGCCGAGCGCGTCGATCGTCTTGGTCTCTCTGCTGAGTTCCTTGCCGCAGACCGAGCAGGTAACGACCTCGTCGTAAGATCCTGCGGTCTCGCAGGTCGCGGGGACTTCGTTCTCTCTGACGGCTGCCGCCGGCTTATGGCCGAGCGCGTCGACGTCTCTCGTTTCCACGTGGGTCGCGTCGTGTGCGCAGACTCTCGTTTCCACGCCTGCTTCGGTGCAGGTCGCCGGGGTGGTGACGATCCATTCACCGTAGCTGTGTCCGAGCGCCTCGATCACTTCGACCTCTTCCGCGCCGCAAACGGTGCAGACGTGATAGCGGCTTCCGCTTTCGGTGCAGGTCGCCGGGACGGTGACGATCCAATCGCCGAAGCTGTGTCCGCCAGCCTCGATCGCCTCGTAGGTCGTGTAGTCGCAGCGCGAGCAGGTGTCATAAGGCTTGTAACCGCCTTCGAGACAGGTCGCCGCTTTGCCGTCGTGGTGGATCAGATCGTGTCCGAGCGGATCGATCGTCTCATCCAACGTGTAGTCGCAGCGCGAGCAGGTGACGGTGACGTGACCGGCTTCGGTACAGGTCGGAGCGGTGATCTCTTCGTGCTCGTCGTGTCCCAGAGCGGGAACGAGAATGTCCTCTTCGCTGAGGGTGTCTGTGCCTTCTTCGTTGATGAACAGACGGCCGCATCCGGCGCAGCGGTAATGTGCGATGTTACCGGCTTCGGTACAGGTCGCCGCTTTTTCTTCGACAAACTCGATCCGGTGATCGTGTCCGAGCAGAGGAATATAGCGGGTTTCTTTCTCCTCGCAACGGGAACAAATACGCTCCTCGCTGCCTTCCGCGGTTTCGGTCGCCGCTTTGACCGTCGTCCACTCGCTCCATGCGTGTCCGAGCTCCGCGATATCCTGCACGTCAAGCTCTTCTCCGCAGACCGAGCAGAGGAGGTGACGGCTGCCCTTTTCGGTACAGGTGGCTTCCGTGGTGATCACCCATTCCTCAGCCGGCGTGTGAGCCGCCATGGCGGTCTCTTCGACTTCAAGTTTTTCGCCGCAGACGGTACAGACGATCTGATTGATACCCTTTTCGATGCAGGTAGGCTCTTTGGCGACCTGCCATTCGCCTCTCGTATGTTCGGTCAGCGGAAGTTCTTCGACCTCTTCTTCGTTGCAAACCGAGCAGACTCTGTGCTTGCTGCCGTGTTCTTTACAGTCGGACTCTTTGGTGACTTCCCATTCGCCGAAGCTGTGGCCGAGCGGTTCGACGATTTCTTCTTCGAGTTCACCGCAAACCGGGCAGATCCGGTACCGGACGCCCGCCTCGGTGCAGGAAGGCGCATCCTTGACCGTCCAATCGCCGAAGGCGTGACCGAGCGCTTCGAGCGTTTCGGTCTCCTTATTGCCGCAAACCGAGCAGACTCTGTATCTGCTTCCCGCTTCGGTGCAGGTCACCGGGGCGGTCACTTCCCATTCGCCGAAGCTGTGACCGAGCGCGTCGATCACCGCGACTTCAAGTTCCTCGCCGCAGATCCGGCAGACCTTGTGCTTACTGCCCGCTTCGGTGCAGGTGGGCGCAAGCGTCACTTCCCATTCGTCGGGTACGGTATGCGCGCCGATGGGAATTTTCGCGGTCTCAATGACCTCGCCGCAAACCGTGCAGACTCTTTGCATGACGCCGGTTTCCAGACAGTTCGCTTCTTTGACCGTGATCCACTCGCCGGGCGTGTGACCGAGCGCGTCGACGAAATCGTCGTGCATCTCTTCACCGCAGAGCGAGCAGGAGTAAGCGTTGTAGCCGCGTTCGGTGCAGGTCGGCTCGACTCTTCCGAGGAAATCGCCCGCAATATGGCCGAGCGCCGGGATGTCCTCTTTGCTCGTAAAGTCGCAGCGCGAGCAGGTGTCGTACGGTTCATAACCCATTTCGGTGCAGGTGGGATCCTTTCTCTCGTCGTGGTGGACAAGATCGTGACCGAGCGGAGAGGTGTTTCTGGTCTGCAGTACCTTGCCGCATTCGGTGCAAAGGATGGCTTTGACGCCTTTCTTCTCGCAGGTGGCTTCTTCGATGACCGTCCATACGGTCGCCGGAGTATGGGGGATGGTTTTCACGTAATCGGCATGGAAGGTCTCGCCGCAGACCGAGCAGTAATAAACGGTATAACCTCTCTCGGTACAGGTAGGAGCGACGACCTCTTTGACGGTGCCTGCGGTGTGTCCCGTCGCGGCGATCTCGTGATAGGTCGTATAGTCGCAGCGCGAGCAGGTGACGTGTGCGTCCCAACCGACCTCGGTGCAGGTAGGCGCTTTTGCGTCGTGGTGAACGAGATCGTGTCCCAGTGCGGGAAGAATGGTATCGACGTAATCGATATCGTTCTGGCAGGCCTCGTCCGTGAAGTACATATCGTTGTATGCGTCGTACCAATACTCGATATGACCCGCTTCGGTACAGGTGGGAGCGACCGCCTCTACCTTTCTGCATTCTTTCGAAAAATCATAGGTAATGGTGATCGATTTGATCTGAATGGATTCGTCAGACGACAATTTGAACGAGTCGGAGTTGATATTCTCGATCACGATCGCTTCGTCGTCATCGAGTATCGTGATCGTGCCTTTCGTCGAAATCACGGTGTCGGCGTATGCCAAATTGTATCCGATGATACAAACGACTTTGGAAATACGTCTTCCGTCCTTGGCGGTGATCGTTATGCCTTCTTCGTACATATACGATCCGTCGCTGTCGCCGCCATCGGGACATGCGACGTCCGCACATTGTCCGGCATATTCATAAAGGTCCTCGTCAAGATCGAGATCGATATTCTCCTCAAGCAGGGGAACGTCTCTCGTCGAGACTTCTCCGCAACGGAGGCAAACTCTGGTCTCTTTTCCTTCCTCGGTCTCGCTCGGCGTCCATTTGCCTTTATGACCGAGAGGAGCGAGCTCTTCGACGACCGCCGTTTCACCGCAGACCGTGCAGAGACAGTATCTGCTGCCGGATTCGGTACAGTCGGGCGCTTTGGTCACGACCCATTCTCTCGACGGCGTGTGACCGAGAGGCGCGGATTTCTCCTTGTAAGTCGTATAATCGCAGCGCGAGCAGGTGTCGTACGCGTCGTAGCTGCCCTCGGTGCAGCTGGGAGACTCCTTCGCCTCGTGATGAACGATATTGTGACCGAGTGCCGCAAGTACGGTATCTGCCGGATCGATCTCGTTTTCACAGGCTTCGTCCGAGAAATACATATCGTTGTATTCGTCGTACCAATATTCGGTATTACCGGCTTCGGTACAGGTGGGAGCGACCGCTTCGATCTTGCTGACCGCCGTTTCGGGATTGATCTCGAAATAGAGCTCGATCGACGGGATCATGAGCCGGCTGCTCGACCGGAATACAAAGGAATCCGAGTTGATATTACTGACGATGATCGTCTCGCCTTCGCCGACCACGGTAATGTTGCCATGGTCTACGTAAGCCGAAGAGGCGTTCCAGTAATACAGATAGACCGGGAGAACAGCCTTGCTGATCTTTCTTCCGTCTTTTGCGGTTACCGTAATATCGCCCCAGTCGGCATTTGCGCCGCCGCCGCCCGGATCGCCGCAATGTACGTGTGCGTAGGTACCGTCGCGATCCTCGACGTAGTCGGCTAATTGGAACGTTTCCGTGAACAGAGGTCTGTCGAGCGTCTCGGTCGCTCCGCAGACGCGGCAGGTGTGCGTGACCTTGCCCTGATCATCCGGGAGCGTCAGCTTGCCCCACGTGTGAGCGATCGTTTCAAGCTCTCTCGTAACGATCTCGCCGCAGACGGTGCAGGTTCCCGCTTCCTCGCCCTTCTCGGAGCAGGAGGGATTCTTGGTCACGGAGAAGGACTCTACCGTGTGACCGAACGCTTTGATCTCCTCGCTCTTGATCTGCACGCCGCAAACGGTGCAAAGCTTGACGCGAGTGCCGCTTTCGGTGCAGCTTGCCTCTTTGGTCACCGTCCATTCCTCCGCTTCGGTGTGGCCGGTCGCGGGGAGCTGACGGTAGGAGGTGTAGTCGCAGTTTTCGCAGGTTTTGTACGCTTCCCAGCCGGATTCGGTGCAGGTAGGAGCTTTCGCTTCGTGGTAAACGAACGCGTGGCTGAGTTTCGCAACGATGGTAGCCGATCTTTCGATCTCATTTTCTCCGGCTTCGTCGGAATAGTAGAGATCGTTTACGGAGTCGTACCAATATTCGATATTACCCGTTTTGGTACAAGTGGCGGCGACTGCCTCGACCTTTTCGAGACCGTCCGGGATCAGGTAGTAAACGGTGATCGCGGAGACGTAGATCGTATTATTCGAGCTGAAGCTCACAGAGGACGAGTTGATATCCGTAACGGTGACAGTCGAGCCGGATACCGTGCGCGTACCCTTGTTTGTCGTGATGCGGTTCGCGTCGTAAGACTTGGTTTCCAGCACGACCTTGCCGATCAGCGTTCCGTCCTTCGTGGTCGCCGTGATATAATGACCGCTATAATACATCTGAATGCCGTACTTGGTAGAGGCTTCGGATCCCTTCGCGGCAATATCCACGTTCTGACCGGAATAATTGTAGCTTCCGCCGGTCAGCGAGATGCTTTCCTCGCTCGGAGTGATCTGCTTGGTTTCGGTCTCTCCGCAGCGGCGGCAGGTATGCGTTTTCGTTCCGTCGCCGTTGTCCGCCCATTTCGTCCAGTGATGGCCGAGGGCGGCAAGGATGGCGTCTTTTCTTTCGATCTCCTGCGTGCAGGCCGCGTCGGAATAATACCGCTTCGTTTCGGTGTTGTAATAGTATTCCGAGTTGCCGTCTTCGGTACAGGTAGGTTCGACAGCCAGATATTTGACGAGCGAGCCGTCCACGGTTGCAAAGTAGACGTCCACCTGATTGACGTAGATCTGCTGCATGGACATCGAGAAGGTGACCGAACTCGTGTAGATGCCGGTAACGGTGACCGTTGCGCCGTTATCGGTCACGCTCACGGATCCGGCGGTCGCGCGGATGGCGCGGGTGTAATCCCGACCGTCCGAAACGTGGATCACGACCTTCTCGATGAGTTTCTCGGTCGTGGTGACGGTCATGGTCCTGCCGTATCCCGAGTCGATGTAAATGACACCGCTCATGCATCCGCCGCAGGTGATGACGGCTTCGACGCCGGGGAAGCGGGTATCCCAGCCCTGCGCGCCCTGGATGCGGATGGTCTCATTGGTCAGATAATCTCTGATTTCGATCTCGCCGCAGGTCGAGCAGGTGCGGGTCTCTTTGCTCGAGTCGTCGGGTTTTTCGATCCACTTCGAGAAAGTGTGGCCGAGAGATTCGACCTCGCGGGTCTCAAGCTCCTGTCCGCAGACGGTGCAAAGTCTTGCCTCTCTGCCTTTTTCGGTGCAGGTGGGGGCGAGGACCAGCGTCCATTCCTCGGAGATCGTATGCGGAAGCGCGGGGATCGATTCGACCTCGCCGATGAAGTGAAGACCTTCCGCGTCGGCGAAGTTATAACCGCACGTCTCGCAGTGCCAATAGGCGTACGCGTTTCCTTTTGCGGCGCAGGTGGGATCTTTCTCCTCGATGAAGACCAGCTGATGCTCGGTGCATTCATACTTGTCGAAGTAGGCGATCTCGGCTTCGCCGCAGACCGTGCAGACGCGCTTCATATAACCGTCTTTGACGTTGCTCGGCGGGACGAGAGTCCATTCGCCGTATCTGTGGTTCGGGGTGATGGTCTTGGTGTGTTCTGCGGGACGGTCGGTATCGACCCTCATGCATCCGGCAATGGTGAGCATGAAGCCTTCGGCGCTGTCGCCATACCATTCACCGCCGCCGCCGATGGCTCTTCCTTCACCGTTGCTTCGTGCGGTCACGTGGCCGCCGTAGATGAAGATTCTGCCGCCGTACGAGCCGTACCATTCGCCGGCGTTTGCGCCGCCGCCGATGCCTGCGGGATGTCCGGGAGTCCATTCCTCGCGTCCGCCGCCGTCCGCGGTGATGAAACCGCCGTAGACGATGAGCGTTCCGCCGGCGCCTGCCTGGCCGCCACCGATACCGGCGGAGTAGTTTCCGCCGCGGGCGTTGATCACGCCGCCGTAGATCGTGATATTGCCTGCGGGCTGGCTGTCATTGCTTCCGATACCCGCGGTTCTGTTTTCACCGGTGGCGTTCAGCACGCCCATCGTGTCCTCATAGATCGACTGCGCGTAGACCGTCAGGCTGCTGCCCTCGGCAACGTTGACGCCGTGCGCCGCGTTGACGGTAACGCCGTCCTTCAGGATCAGATGCACGTTGCCGTTGACTATGATGCGGCTGTCAAAGGTCACGTCGCTGTCCGCGACGACCCAATATTCGACCACGCCGTCGCCCCAGGTCGTAAGATCTGCGGTGAGCGAATCGTAATAGAGGATACGCGTCTTTTTCTCGAAGAGTTTCTTATCCTTATTATATACAAGGTAATCGCAGGGAATATCCGCGTAGTGCGTTTTCACCGTCACGGTGCAGGTGACGGTCGTATCGTCGGATTCATCGTCCGGCGTGCCGTTCTGCGCGGTCGCGGTGATCGTTGCGGTGCCGTCGCCGACGGCGATCACGATGCCTCTCGCGTCGACCGTTGCGACCGACTCGTCGCTCGATTTCCAGATCAGGGTTTTGTAAGACGCATTTTCGGGCGCGCGGGTCGCCGTGAGCTGCTTCCAGCCGGGAACTTCCAGAGAGAGCTCGGTTTCGCTGAGCGTGATCTCGCTGACGGGAATGATGCCGACCGTCACGACGCAAACGTCGGAGGTGACGTCGTCGCTCGGATCGTTCGGCGTACCGTTGTTGGCGGTGACGGAGATCGTCGCCTTACCGGGCGCTACCGGAGACACGACGCCGTTTGCGTCCACCTTGGCGACCGACTCGTCGCTCGATCTCCAGATCAGATAGGCGCTTGGGGTATAGGTCGCGTTCTCCGGAGAAAAGGCGGGTTTTACGGTTTGCGACGGATTGCTCACGTAAAGCTGAAGCTCGGTCGGATCCAGACGCACTTCCGTAATATCGATGGGAAGGAAGACGCGGACTTTGTTTCTGCTGCCGTTGTTGTGCGCGTAATCCCACTGCACCGCGCCTTCCGACGTGACCGCGAGGCGGGAATCGATCGTGACGGTACCCTGGATCGCCGTCCAGCCGCGGAAATACGCCTCGGCATACAGTTCGGGGCAGTTGATCGTGACTCTGCTTCCGCGTCCGCCGATCGCAGGCGCGTAGGCGTCGCCGTGAGCGGTGATCACACCGCCGTTCAGAACGATCGTTCCGGCGGAACCCGTTTCTGAGTAACGGTCGTAATCGTTTCCGATCGCCGCCGCAAAATCGTTGCCGTTTCTCGCGTTGAGTTTACCGGCGGTCGCCACGTCGTTCGTCTGCGCGTAAACCGTCAGGCTGTCCCAGTAATCGACCGAGATACCGGTGTTCGCGTTCAGCGTCGCGCCGTTCATCAGGATGATATG
>CADBPA010000275.1 GCA_902796505.1 uncultured Ruminococcus sp. | reverse complement strand
GCACGTCATGGAACGTACAAAAAAAATGATGATTGAACAATATTCGGACCCTTCCAACTATATTTATCTGCAGGGTACCATTTTGGAAATTGACGACGCATATCCCCCAGGGATGCCATATCGTTATGAGATTAAACCTGATGAAGGTTTATACGACTATGATAGTAGTATTTTAAGATATGCTGACGCATCGACCTCAATTGATTGTTGGACATTTTATCATGGCTGTTATGATCATCCGCTTGATTTGAACGTTGGAGATACCGTGCAATTTTCAACTTCTCTGGACATATGGGATCAAGGTCTATGTGCGCCTATCGTTTCGTTACGAAAAAATGATACGATCTATTATGAATTTGAGGAAGGGCAGCAAGAACTGCTCTACTGGGCAGAAAATTTGTATATACCGAATTGGTCTATCTGGGATTAAGCACCTTATGATATAAGCCGGCCGGCAGGGGCAACTGCAAAGTGCGCAATCCCTTCCGGTACAGAAGCTATTACTTCGACTTGAGTCTTGGATGTAATCATAATAGAAGGAGGATAATGGAATGAATCAATTGACGTTTCAAGGTAACTGTATCGTGTACTGCAAGTCTTCCTTTTATTCCGCTTGTGACACCATTGACAACCGCGAATTTACGTTTCATCAAGGCGTAAATTTTTTAGACGGAAGCATTGATTCCGGCGGATTTGGTGTAAGTTATCTGATTTCCATGTACAATACGCTTCGTGGGTACCGTGATTTTTCTGAGTGTGCTGCTTTTGTGGACGGACACCCTATTTCGCTGAAGCGGCTTGCAGAAAGATGTTGCTATATTGATTTCTCCTATCCTTTATTTTCCTCTCGAAAAACTGTTAAAAAATTGATTCTGCAGGGGCTAAAAAGAACGCGGCTTCCCTACAGCTGCATGGATATTCAGAATTTATTTGGTTTGGATCCTGCCCGCATGGATCGCGCAGTATCTGCGACGGGAAATGAGCGATATCAAGCGATGACAGCGATCGGGTTCTGCCACGGAAAAGACGTGTTTTGCTTTCCTTGGTTCAGCGCGAAACGCTTTCAACTGCAACAAATTCGGTTGAATTATATTTTTCAGATACCGGAAATACTTCGGAAATTTGTTCTTTTTCCGATGGAAACTTTTCCGATGGAAACTTTTCCGATGAAAAAGACATTGGAAAAAGGATTTGAAATTCTAAAAAATTCTTTAGGATGGGAGAGAGAATAATGAAAAAAAGAAGTTTGCTTGTCTTCATGCTACTATTATGCTTTATCTGGTCTCTTACTGGTTGCTCATTTCAAAAAACTGATTTTTGGTATCTCAACCGCGAATATGATACCGACGTAACGTTCGACTCTTTTGCCGATATTGCAAACCAAACGTACTCTGACACCTGTGACATCGGATCCGGGGACGTGGAAGGCGCGAAAACGCTTATCATCCGAAATCGCTCTGACGCCTCAAAATTCGCGATCATTAGGGAGTACGCCAGCCGCGAGGATGCCGCAGCCGCTTACGAAGAAAAATGGGATGGTATATTCCAATATGAGAGCGAAGAAGCGTTTGTCCGGGTATCGAACTGCATTTTAGAATCAAACGGAGAGATCATTCGTACCTTATTGCAGAAAGCCGAGATCCCGGTTCATGAACCGAGTCGCATCGCAGGTTCCCCGTTTGCAAAACGACTTTCAAAATCGGAACTTGATATCGAACAAATCATTGAAAAACTCGAAGAGCAAGGATATCGCTCGTCCGCGGAAAGAGATACGGCGATTCATCTTCTTTCGCCTGACGGCACGCTGATGTGGGAGATTTATTTTTGGAACGATACTTCCGCGGCAGAGCAAAGATTCATGGCGTCCATGTATGCAAGAGAATTCGGAGCGCAAGGATTTTGCATTTATTACAATCGTGAATATATGGTGGTCAGCCCTTCGTCAAGTTGGCTCGATTTAATGAAAATATGCAATTAATTTCATTTCTTTGAATCAATTTACGATCCAAGACCATCTACTATTACTATGTGAATTGGGGAAAAAGCAAACTTCAAGTCTTATGGCCGGCAGGGACAACCCTGCCGGTTTTCTATTTTGTGTTCACAAAAAATTCACAAAAGGACGTGATCCATCTACTTGACAGCGCCGGAAACATTATGGTAAAATATGATTACAGTATGCACGATCTCTTATCCCAAAAATGGAAAGAATGCCTCTTAGGAATTATCTGCGAGCATGCTCGGCGAATCCGTTTTACCATCGAGAGCTACAACCGCACAAATTGATGAAGCAGAAAAATTTTATCACTGCACTACCGGTATGAATCCTTTCGCTTGGATTTACGTCGTTTATCAAATGATCGTTACCTAAACCATCGCACAAAAGGAGAGTTTTATGAAAAGAAAAATACTGTACGTATGTGTTTCCTTGATACTCTTACTGTCAACTGTTTTCACGTTATCCTCCTGTTCTCCGCTTTATTACTTTCTGGAGATGAGATATCAGGACTTCGGACCGGAAATTTTCGGATTGTATGCCGAAGCGGTTGCCTGCGTTCCTTTCAACAACGGATACATTCCGGAAGAGCAGGCATTCCGCTATAATCCCAGATATACCGATATTGAGAGAATCGAACAAGATGAATATGGCAGAATACTTTATCTTTATCGGACGTGGGAAGCAAAGGTGCATGGCGCACTTATGGGTGGTATTTCACTATTAATTTGTCAAAAGACCGATGAAGAAAACGTTTGGTATTATCCCGATGTCAATTGTATATCTTATTTTGCTTATCCTTTTTTCCGTAATGCAGACGGAGAAGAGAAAAGTTTTTCGGATTTTCCCAAAGAGCAAATCGATCGGTTAAAAGAAGAAAACGATTGGAACACGCCGATCAATCAAAG
>CADBPA010000274.1 GCA_902796505.1 uncultured Ruminococcus sp. | reverse complement strand
TTTATCTTGCCAAAATTTGAAAATGGAAAAGTAATAGGCGTTTCTTTCGGGGAAGCTTATACAGATAAAGAAGTATTGTGTAAATCCGCCGATGAGTTAGGCGAAGTTCATATTCAACAGTATACTTTCAAGGAAATACTCGACAGAATTGATATTTTGGAAATCAATTATTGGTAAACACTAACGCTTATTCTGGGGAATTTTGCTTTCTTTATAGAATGCGTCGTGGTCTTGCGCCGATCGGTTGGGATGGAAAGTCGGTACAGCTGCATCATTGGGAAGGAATTGCGAATGATTTTTACAATTATTCTCCTTTGAGTGCAACTGCTCATAAGCTCGTCCATGCCTTAGAACGCTTGGCAAATCAAATATTAGAATAAGGAGATTCCAACATGAACGAAATTGAAGCAATGCTGACCGGCAAGATGAACATGAGAGACTTCTCTCCGCTCGTGCAGCATGATCCAAGAATACAACAAGAACTCAGAGATTTGATTCCCCCGGAAGCGATGGACCATCCGGATCATCCGTTTTGGAAATTTGCAACCTATCATTTTTATGAACGGTTTCAATTTGACGTTATGAGAGCTCTAAACTATATAGTCAAATTCAACGGTTCTATTGGCGATAATCTTAATTTATTTGAGGAGGTTAAGAGCCTTTACTTTTATCATAACCCCGATTTGCCGTATACGTCTTTTTATTATGATGCACACGGTTTGTTGTTAGATATCAGCCATGATTGCTATGAAGGATCAGAAGTGAATACGTTCTTGGAACAAATCGTGCGAGAAGCGCTTTCCATTAAAGGCAAGGGAAAACAACGTGCCTATGGAAAAGAACAAATCAAAAAAGTTTTTCATGCCGAAGACGGGAAACGTCCCTATTGGATCCAAGGTGCAGATTGGCCATGCGGCAAAAATTCTCCGATGAAGTATGTCGGAAGAACGCGCCAAGGCGAGTGCGTATATTATGAATTCATGGATGTGGATACGCATGAAAAAAGAATCGTGGAGCAATACTATTAATTTCACATTTTGAATTTTTTCAAGCGAATGTGAAAGGTAGAAATCCACGTGGACAGTAAAGAACGAATACACGGTTTTCCCATATTCGATTGATGGCGCGCTTGCCGAAGGAGAGATTTTATGGATGAACTAAAGATGTACCTATCGTCCTTTTGGGAATGGGCCGGCAGATCTTCCGGCGAATATGTTAAAGATAGCGAAACAGGCATAGGCGGTACGGGCGCAGGCAATTTCAGCGAGTATTTATATCCGCTGTTTGACCACATGATTTTGTGCGCAAAAGGTACTGCCCATATGAAAGAAATATCCGCTGAAGACGTTGAGAATTTTCTGACGGTTTTGGCATTGGATCATGAAGCGGAGAATCTTTTGGATTGGTTGAAATATCATGCGTCCGTTTCGTTTATACAACGGATCGTTGAATGCGGTGTGCATCATATTCAACCAAATGCCAGATGGCAGATCGCAGAATTGCTTCGCGTAAAAGGAATACAAAATCGCGATTACTATTTACACTTGTTACAAAAAGACAACAATGCCTATGTCCAAAGAAGAACAAGAAGCACTTTGAATTTTTTGGACTCTGTGCATTCTGCAAAAATGACAAGGTTATCAGTTGAAGACGACGAAACTCTCTCTGATCCGGAAGAAGCGTCCGAGATCCCGGATGCGCCACCGGTTGATGCCGGAAAGCAAGGAAAGCACGTCGCAGGACATATCAACGCAGAATTTCATGGTTCTACTTGGGCAGAAGGCGAAAATGGTGTCAAAAAAACCCAAGAAGCATGGAAAAACAGTCAATCAAAATCAGAAAGACCAAACGTCAGAATAGGTTATTCAAGCGACGGAACAAAGGTAGAAATTCATGTGGATGATTCGGGACGAATACACGGTTTTCCCGTATTTCAAGAGGTCGAAGCTTATCCGACCCAAACGTTCAAGAATCGTTTGGAAAGTTATCTTTCGTCCTTTTGGGAATGGGCCGGCAGATCTTCCGACGAATATGCTCAAGAGAGTGAAACAGGCGTAGGCAGTACATACGAAGGCGACTTCAGCGAGTATTTATATCCGAAGTTTGACGATATGATTTTGTGCGCCAAATGCACTGCTCGAATGAAAGAAATGCCTGCGGAAGATGTTGAGAATTTTCTGACGGTTTTGGCATTGGATCATGAAGCGGAAAATCTTTTGGATTGGTTGAAAGACTATGCGCCCGTTTCCTTTATACAACGGATCGTTGAATGCGGTGTGCATCATATTCAACCAAATGCCAGATGGCAGATCGCAGAATTGCTTCGCGTAAGAGATGTTTCTTGTCGATACGACTATTTGCATTTGCTGGAAATTGATGAAGATTCTTACGTTCAAAAACGAGCGCAAAACAGCTTAGCATATTTGCAAATGAATTTTTAATTCTTGTTTATTAGCAAAAATATAAGATGGAAACATGGATTACAGAAACTGGTGAGATCTTTGAAAGGCACTATTGGTATAACAAATTTACAAAGGAAACTTATTATCATCGGTAGGAAAATCAAATGATTAATGTGATAAAAACAAATCATATAATAGGAATCATAGAAGACTTTTGAACCAAAAGATATTGTAACCGCAATTGCAAAAAGGCCTTCGTCAACCGGATAGATATATGCAAATTGCGGCGCAAACCTTTGGAGGAGAATGGACAGGCATATTGGTTTTATATGATGGATGAAGGAGGAAATAATAAAATGCTTTATAATCACAATAATTATCTGCTTTATGAAGTCCCCGACAATTGGGTCGTGGAAGAGGATGATGAAGTTCTTTCGATTTACAAGCCCAAAGGAAAGGGGGCAATCACCGTTTCCTTTCTTACTGCCTTGGATCGAGATGCGGTATCCGTTCCTAATATAGGAAAAGGGGCGAAGAATTTTATCGATCAGAACCACGTGAAACTTGATCACGCCATGATTCTGAGAACATCAACGTCAGACAGCGGAACAGAAAAAAAGATTTTAAGCGGTAGCGGAAAGATGCCTGATTTTTATGTGAAATTCTGGATCATCGCTCAATATCCTAAGATTATACGCATTACCTATTTAAGCTCTAAAAGGGATAAGAGCGAAGAAAAGCAATGCGAAGAGATCGTCAATAGCTTCAAGTTCGTTTTTTAATACGATGTTTTTGTTGAACCATTTAAATGAGGGAAATATATGGAGAATAAAAGCTTTATTTGGAAACGCATGGGGCATTCATTCGTCTCTATCCGCTATGATATATTCAAGCATCAATATTGTGCGATCGCTGAAACAACACATCGTCTCAGTGCAGATGTTGAAATGATACGCTTACATTCGCATGAAGAGAATATCCGACAACTATGCGATTTGATGGATTATTTCTGCAGCGAATTGCTTCATTTCCTTACAGAAAAACGATACAAACAGGCATATGATTTTATAGATGCCATTCATTGCCTCCCCGATATACTCATTCAAGCGCAATATAGTATTCCCTTGAATTACATGAACATATATATAAATCCTTATTGCGTCAAGTGGGGCGACAACTTGGATCAAAAAATCAAGCAAATAGCGCCAAATGCGATAAAATGGACTTGAGCCCATTATCTTTGGGATTTGGCGAAAGATATTTTTTATGCTTTCAAATTCAAGTGAAGTGGAGGAACTTGATATGAAGATCAATGCAAAAAAGGTTAAATGGAGGGAAAATGAGTAGTTTGTGTTTATTCAAAGTTCCCGCGTTTTTGCTTACGGATAGGCTCAAAGAAGAAACGGTTCATATTCTCTCTTCACGGGGTTTGGCCTGTTTCTGGAAGGACACGATACAAGAGCCGTTTGTCGAACAATTGCCTGACATCTCTTCTCAGTCGTTTTTTAGCATTGCGGATGATACTTGTTATGATAATTGTGAGATGTTCGTATTACCTGACGGTTGCTTTTATAATGGAAGAACGAATTCAATTCCTTTTATCAAACGTATGGAAGTTTTACAGGATGTTTTTTCGTTTTTTAAATGCCACGGGATTTCTGCAGAACTTTTTATGGGCGATAGCGGGGGTCTATTGGAAGAATATCATATGTTTTGTTGTTCTATTGAAGAAATACCCAACATTATAAATCGATATTATTTTGATCATCGCACGGCAACAGGGTGGAATTTACGTATTGTCTTGAAAAACATATCATGATATCCAAACAAATATCTTTGCGTGACATATTATGCATTATCACGGTATACATAAGTATTAATCATTGAAAAATTGCGATTATTCCGCGTAGTGAGGTACATATAAAATGAAAACAGAAACGTATGTTGCTTATGTTTTTTTCCTTATTTTCAGGTATTATAAGCGTCATGGTATGGAATTGGATCGAAAACACCTGAAATCCGATATGAGATGCATCCGTACTTTATTATCCCACATTCGGACAAAACACCTCAGAACTATAGATAAAGTTATGATTGATCAAATGGCGCAAAGATGCTTAAAGTTAGGGTGTTCTATTCCCAAATTGGATTTGCAAATCTCCTCTATTTCTATGGATGACGAAATAGTTTGTTTGATGCTTTCAGCCGTAAAAAAAATTTGTTTTTTGCTGCATTTGTGTCCTCGTGAATCCAACGCTATTAGAATTACATATCTTTTAATGGCTTTGCACAACCTACCGAGAACTTTTTTATTACCCGGGGAAACAATAGAAGAGGGAAGTTTTTACTATATGTCTAAAAGCGAGGCATTAACAAACTATTTTGGATATATGAAGAGCGCGAAGAAATGGATATTACGCCGATTAAAAAATTAGTTTCCGGTAGGCTTGTTTGAGCTTTAGAAGAACGATTTTCCAAGATAAGCCACAAACCACATGCGTCCTCTCCTCGTTATCGGGGAGAGGGTTTTTCCTACCGGCGCGGAGGACCGCTCGGTTTCGGAAGTGACACGCTGCGTTTTTTGGAAAAGCCCGGTCGCTTTGCCATCCTTTTTTGGTTTTGCTCCTCCGTCCGGGATCGCGGCGCAGTTTTCTTTCGCGCTTCGGAAAAGAAATCTTGACAAAAGGGAAAAGATGTTATATAATAAGATGAAAAAGCATCCGAAAAGGAGACAGCCATGCAGGAAAACGAAGAAAGATCCGCCGTGAAAGACGGCGAAGAGAAAAATACCGCCGTAGGAGTGACCGAACTGCTCGCCTCCATCCGTGCGGCGCTCGAAGAGCAGGCGGCGCGCTTCCCGGCGGAACTCAAAACCGAGGTCGCGGCGTATTTTCAGGACGAAAAAGGCAACGTCGCCGAGGCGTTTGACGCGGCGAAAAAGACCTTTGAGGCGTGGGGCGAGCTGACGCTGACCGCCGAGCCGGAAGGCGACGACGAGGAAGGCGAAAGTTACACGATCCCGCTGATGATCTCGGTCGGCAGGTCCGGCGAGGTGGACGGCGACGAGGTGGAGACGACCTACGCCGAGCTTCGCGCGGTCGTCGACGAGGCGCTCGCGGGAATGGAGGAGTACGGCGCAGCGGGGTATCTGCGCGAAAAGAACGCCGAGGCGGAGCGCAAATACCGCGAGGAGCTGGAGAAATTCAACCGCTCGCTGCGCGGGATGAAAAAACTGGTCATCGGGCTTTCGATCGCCGCGGCGGTCGTGCTGGTGATCATGGTGCTGATCCGGGCGGCGATGTAAGATGGATTTTTCAAAATACGGCGTCAAGCATCCGTCCTCCTGCGAAAGCTGCGAGTTTTTCGTCTATGACGAGGACGAGGGGGGCGAGGTCTGCTCGCTCTCGCTCGACGAGGACGAGATGGTGAATTTTCTGAGCCGGAACACGGCGGGCTGCCCCTACTACCGCTTTTATGACGAATATAAGAGCGTGCATCGGCAGATCTGACCGCAATACGAATGACAGGGAGAAAACCATGAAACGCAAGATTGGGATCCGGGCGGCGGCGCTTCTGCTTCTGCTCGCTCTGCTCTGCTCGTTTGCCGGCTGTTCGCTTCTCGGAGGCGAGGGCGACGGCGCGGAGGAAGCAGAGAAAAAAGACGACCGGAGCGTTCCGGTCTACGACAACGTTTTCGTCGCCGAACTCGGCAAAAAATATCAGCGGATGCTGAACGTCAAAGAGCCGAAGATCGCGGTGATCGGCGGATCGTCGGTCGCCTTCGGGCTGGACAGCGATCTGCTCTCGCGGATGACCGGGATGGCGGTGGTCAATTTCGGACTGTACGCGACGCTCGGATCGAAGGTGATGCTCGACCTCTCGGAGGAGGGGCTGATGCGGGGCGACATTGCGGTCTTCGCGCCGGAGCTTGACGCGCAGGCGCTCTCGCTCTATTTCGGGGCGCGCTCGGCGTGGCAGGCGATCGACGCCTATCCGCCGCTCTACGAGGCGATCGCAAAGCGCAACGGCGGCGATCTCGCCGAGGCGTACGACGCCTATCTTGCCGACCGCGCCGAATATCTGGAGGACGGCAAGCCGGATCCTGCCGGCGTTTACAACGCGAAGAATTTCAACCGCGAAGGCGACGTCGTTTATTCGCGCGATTACAACACGATGGCGCTCGGATACGACCCGAACACGATCTTCACGATCGCCCCGGAGATCGTCTCGGAGGATTTTATCGCTTATTTCAACACCTACTGCGCCAATATGGCGGACAAGGGCGTGACGGTCTATTTCTCCTTCTGCCCGATCAATTCGCTCGCGCTCGCCGAAGGGACCGACGCGGAGGCGATCGCCGCCATGGAGAATTTCTTCAAGGAAAATCTCGCCTGCAGAGTCATCTCCTCGCTCGACGATTATCTGATGGACTGGGGCTATTTCTACGACACCAATCTTCACCTGAATTCCTCCGGCGTTCCGGTGCGCACGGCAAAGCTTGCCGAAGACATTATGGCGGCGGAAGGCAGGAAGGTCACCCTCTCGGTGGAGCTGCCGGCGCCCTCCGGATTCGAGGGCAGCACGCCGGTCGTCGATCAGAACGAGAAATACGCCGACTGCTTCCTCTACCGCACCGAATATCTGCCGAGCGGAGAGGTCGCCGGGCTGACCATCATCGGTACGACCGACAAGGGCAAGGCCTGCCGGGACGACGATATCACCCTTCCCTCCGCCTGCGACGGCGTTCCGATCATCCGCATCGGCGAGGGCGCGCTCGAAGGGCTGCCGAATCTCAAATTCCTGCGCCTCGAGGCGAATATCCGCTATATGGACGACGGCGCCTTCCGCGGCTGCGCAAACCTGCGCGAGGTCTATCTCAACTTCGGGCCGGAGCATTGCGTGGTCACCACGCCCGATCAGGATAACCCCACCGGTCTGATGACCGACGCGCCGGAGGGAATGCTCTTCTTCTGCCCCGAAGAATACAAGGGCGACTACCAGAACGACTACACCTGGGGGCATTACTACCGCTACTTCGGCTGATCCGAAAGATCCGCCGAAAAGCGAGTTGATCAAAAAAGCGCAAGAGCCGTGCAAACGACTTTTGCGCTTTTGTATTTTCGCCGGGGCGATCCCGCCGTCAGAACGGCTCGTTTCCTTCATGCTCCGACGGGACAACGCGATCCTTCGGGATATACTCGTCCGGGAAACGGACCATGATATTGTCCTGTTCGATGCGCGAGCGCAGGACGGAGAGATCTACCTCCGCCGCGCCGCATTTGCTTTCGATGGCGAGGCACGCCGCCTCTGCCGCGCACTGCCCGGTGATGATCGCCGGAGGGATCACGCGCAGAATATCCCACGCATAGCCCTCGCCGGACGCACTTCTGCCGGCGGTCAGCATATTCGGGTGGTCGCGGCGGCAGAGCGCGCCGAGAGGCACTTCGTAAAGCCCGTCCCTGTGCTCGAAATCGTTGACGGCGCAGACCGCGTTCTCCGCATGGCGGTAAACGTCGCGCACCGACAGCGTTTCGTCTCCGCGGATGCGGCAGGTGGTGCGGAATTGCGGCATCAGGGGAAGCATGGCGAGGTCGCGGCTTTTGCGCTCGTCTGCGGTCGCTTTGAGTTTTTCCAGCATCAGCATCTGATTGCGGACCAGATAATCGGTCACCTCGCGCGAGGAGAGGCCGGACCAGCGCGGAACATCCTGCGGCTGATGATGGCCGAAGAGATTGATATTTCCGCCGGAAAACTCGCCGTAGATCCGGCGAATATCCCCTTTTTCGACCGCTTCCCGGCAACGGTCCAGCGTGATGAGCTTGCCGAAGTAGCTGAAATAGTTCTCTCCCGGAACGCAGGGAACGCCGCCGCGGCGCAGAAGATCGCAATCTCCCGTCACGTCGATCAGCATATCGCAGGCGTAATAGCAGGCGCCCTCCTTGCCGTAAGCCATCACGCCGCGGCAGAGATTTCCTTCCATCACCGGCTCGCACGCCATACAGTCGTACAGCAGATCCACCCCCGCCGAGAGGATCTCTTCGGTCAGCTGAAGGGCAAAAATATAGGGGGAATACCGCTGGTGATACCGCGTTTCGGTGCCGGCGGCCGGCTCGCCGTTCTTCCATTCGTCGGGAATGGTGTCGTAGCCGTATTTCGCGCTGTCGCGCAGCCATTTTTCGGCAAGCCCGAACAGGATCTGCTTCCCCCGCCCGTTGCACATCGGAACGAAGTAGTTGACCTGCCCAAGCGTGGCGAGGCCGCCGAGAATATTCGATTTTTCGAGCAGGAGAACGCTCATTCCCCGCTTTGCCGCCGTCACCGCCGCGGCGCATCCGGCAACGCCCCCGCCGCACACGATCAGGTTGTACGTTTTCAGCGGAGCGCGCTCGCCCGAAGCAAAGGCATTTTTCACGTCATAGCCCTCCTTGGATCGGTAAATTTGCTTTTCTTATCTCTCATTATACGGCTTTTTCGGGAAAAGTCAACAGAAAAATGAAATTTTTTTCGTTCCCGACGAACGAGGAAACGAGAGATTTCGGGAGATTTTGCGAGAAAAAACGAGCTTTCAATTTGCTAAATCAAATTCTTCAAAAAAAGTTTCAAAAACCCCTTGACATTCCCGCCGCTTTGTGTTACAATACATAGGCTTGAAAAAATATATGCAGCCGGAAGATCCGTCTGCAAATTCAATCGGAGGAAATTACAATGTCCACATTCATGGCAAACCCCAATACCATTGAACGCAAATGGTATGTGATCGATGCCGCTGACAAACCGCTCGGTAAGACCGCTGTGGAAGCCGCCAACATCCTGCGCGGCAAGCACAGACCGGAATTCACCCCGAACGTCGATTGCGGCGAATTCGTCATCATCATCAATGCCGACAAGGCGATTCTGACCGGCAAGAAGCTCGAGCAGAAGTTCTACTACCGTCATTCCGGGTACATCGGCGGCTTGAAGGCGGAAAGCTACAAGCACCTGATGGCGACCCGCCCCGAGTTCGCAATGGAGCTCGCGGTCAAGGGAATGCTTCCCCACAACAGCCTCGGCGCAAAGTCCTTCAACCGTCTGCACGTCTATGCGGGCCCGGACCACAAGCACGCGGCGCAGAAGCCCATCGTTCTGGAATGATAAGGGAGGAGAGATAAGATGTATACCAGTGCAAAACCCTATTTCTACGGTACCGGCAGAAGAAAGAAGTCTGTCGCAAGAGTCCGCGTCTATCCCGGCTCCGGCTCGATCACCATCAACGGCAAGGACATCGATCAGTACTTCGGCCTCGAAACGCTGAAGCTCATCGTCAATCAGCCGTTTGAAGTCACCGACACCCTCGGTAAGTTCGACATCGTCGCCAACGTCAAGGGCGGCGGTATCTCCGGTCAGGCAGGCGCGATCCGCCACGGCGTTGCCCGCGCGCTCCTCACCGCTGACGAAAATTATAAGCCCCTGCTCAAGAAGGCAGGCCTGCTGACGCGCGATCCTCGTATGAAGGAAAGAAAGAAGTACGGTCTCAAAGCCGCTCGTCGCGCACCGCAGTTCTCGAAGAGATAAGTTCTCGATTCAAAAGCCCTGTGCGGTTTTCCGCACAGGGCTTTTCTCTTGTTTTGCAGGCGTCTTTTCGCGGCGTTTCGGTCAGGAGAGGACCTCCGCAAGCTCCTCCGAGACGCCGAGATCGTAGGCAAGGTGGCTCAGGACGTATTTGTCGCGGATATCCTTCGTTGCATAAAAGACGGTTTTCAGGTCCGCCGTATCGATTCCGATCTCGGCGGCGGAGGTCGGCAGACCGATTTTTCGATAGAGGGCTTCGAGGTCCAGGGATGAGGGAAGTTCCTCGCGGATGACGGCTTTTATCTCTTCCCAGTGCGAGAGGATCCGTTCGAGGCGCGCGTGATGTTTTGCGACGTCGTACTTCCCTTCCTTCTTTTCAAGGGCGATCATCGTATCCGCCGCCGGACCGACGAGGCATTTCAGTTTTTCCGCCCAAGCCGGGTAATCAAAGGCCTCGGCGAAGCGCCGCGCCTTCTCGCGGTCGGGCGTGATCGTCAGAAGTTTTTCGTACATCCGGACGGTATAGAGCGTACCGACGGCGCACTGGATGCCGTGCAGATCGGCAGGCGTGCCGAATGCGAGAGCGCGCATATCCCAGATGTGCGAGAAATAATGCTCCACGCCGGACGCCGGGCGGGAAACGCCGGCGTATTGCATCGCAACACCCGCCTGCACGAGGCCGGAAAAAACTTCGCCGACCGCTTCGGGATCGCGGGTGAGCAGCCCGTCCGCATGCTCTACGCAGGAGCGGAGCGCCGAGCGCATCATATCGGCGACAGACTCGCAGTAATATTCGCCGTTCACAAGATGCGAAATGCGCCATTCGCAGATCGAGACGTATTTGGCGAGCATATCGCCGAGGCCGGAGAGTGCCATGCGCGTCGGCGCGGCGGCGAGGATCTCGTCATCGCCGATGAGAATATCCGGGCTTTGGTCGTAAAGCGAGACCTTCAGGCCGTCCCGTTCCATGGAAGAAGAATTGGAAGCGTAGCCGTCCATCGACGGCGCGGTCGCTACCGTTATGTAAAGTTTTTTGGTCAAATTGGCGAGAATTTTGCCGATATCGTTGAGAACGCCGGAGCCGACGGCGACAATGGCGTCGCAGGACGTGTCGAAATGCATGGCGACCGATCCGACCGAATGCTCATCCGGTTTCGGGCGGACCTCCGCCATGACGTACGAACGGTAGTCGATCCCGCTCTCGCGCAGGATCTCCAGAACGCGTGCGCCTGCCGCGCGATAGGTATTCGGATCACAAAACACAAACGGCTTTTTCGCGCCGTATTTTGCCAGAAGTTCGGGCAGCCTTCCGACCGCGCCGCGCCCTGCCGCGACCTCGCGGACGGTGCATACGTGATCTCTGCCGCAACAGCTGCATTTCATAGTAGTACCTTCTTTCGTATCTTCGTATCGATCGCCGGCGTCCGGAGATCGTTTGCTAACCAAACTTTACTTCACTATTTGGCTCCGCGGCGTTTTCCGTAAGGAGGCGCCGGGGGATTTTTCTGCGTTTCGGCGGGGGCGTGCGGTGTTTTTCGGTCAGATCGTACCGGCAAGCGCGGTCAATTCACAGATGCGTTCGAGCAACAGATTCGGAGTGTAATAATACTGATTGGACATCTCGAATCCGATCGTCGCGTCCTCGCAGACGAGGGCGTAGAGCCGCTCGGCGGCGTCTTTCAGG
>CADBPA010000273.1 GCA_902796505.1 uncultured Ruminococcus sp. | reverse complement strand
TCTCCGAGATTTTCCTCGGCAGGGGTATCCTCCTGCGCATATTGCAGCCATTGCTCTTGCGTGATCATCGGCAATTTTTCATTCGCACCCGTCTTCTTGATCTCGCGGATGATCCAAAGCGCTTTCCTCGCAATATTGTATGCGCCGTTGGCGTCTGCGTCTTTCGGAAGCGACGGATCGGCAAGCCTGCTGTCAAAGAAAATTCCTGCTTGGTTGCGAACGGGGGAAATCAGATAATCCAGCTCTCTTCCGGGATCGCTGTTTCGCATCTGCAGCGTCAGGCGAAGCAGATGGATCAATCCTTTGAAGAATTCGGATTGCGTCTGTTGCATGATAGCGGGGATGAGATCCGAGCCGTCCTCAAAAGGAATGGCATACCGCTCGAATAGTTTTTTCAATTCCGCCGTTAAATCAACGTCTTCGTAGCGGAATTGATTCTTCGATTCGGGATCGCGGTAAGCGCGGATTCGTTCGCCGAACGTGCAAATGATCCATTTCTTTTTGAAATCGGCATTCGTTTTCGGAAATTTTTCGTAATCGGTATGAAATTCAAAATAATCCTTTTCCGGATGATATCCGATTTTGTCAAAGAGCGACAGGAATGCTTTGGCTTGCGCCATGGATTCATATTTCGGACGAATGAGATCGGCAAATCCGGTCGTCGGATCGATTTTACTCGTGAGCCACGCCGGAACGTAGAAGAGGATTCCGTTCTGTCCGCGCATATCGGTATAAGACGTTACCGCATCGGCAAGCTGATAGCCGTTCATGATGCCGCCCGGAGCATTCGGATCGATATGTTTGTCCGCCATATAATTCAATTTATCGCAGAGCATTTTCTCAAATTTCTGATAAACCGATTGCTCTACCGCAGATCGGGTGTTTTTGAAGCCGGAATTCAGATTTTCAAGTGCGATGACGGCGTGATATTTCTTGACAAGCTGGCAGATCTTGTAAACCGCTTGACTCAGATATCCTTCTTTCAGTTCTTTGATTCCTTGGATCTTCATCCACTCTTTCCGC
The DNA here is from genome assembly GCA_902796505.1 of uncultured Ruminococcus sp. Classification (GTDB taxonomy): domain Bacteria; phylum Bacillota; class Clostridia; order Oscillospirales; family CAG-272; genus UBA1740. Next base: position 4,695 of record CADBPA010000273.1, on the reverse strand, counting down.
TGCTTCTGCCGATCTTCGCCGCGCTCGGTCAAGAGTTTGTGATAGTCCGTTTCAAAGGTGAATTCTTTTCCGTCTTTCGTCATCGCATTTCGGATGACGTTCAGCGTGTCCTGCTCCAGAATATTGCCGTGAGAATCGATCACGCTGTAATAGAGAAGATTTCTTTCGCCGCGATCGATTCCGATGACGCAGGGGTTTTCGGTTGCTTCCAATTCGTATTGGACCATATTATTCAGCGATATCGGATTGCTTGCTTTGAAATTCAGTTCAATAGGAAAATGAAGTTCAAAATGATCGATCGTATAACGCCGGTCCTTGATCAGATCGTATGTGAAAGTATTGTAGGTCTTCGACCTGCGATTTTCGATCGGCTCGTTCTTGTGGTGGATCGTGGTATCCCCGAGCGCAAGGCTCTTTTTCCGGAAGAATACCTCCCCTCCTCCCTGCAGGCGCACTCTTCCTTTTCCGCATTCTTCAAACAGCGCTTTGAAATAAAGCGTATGCAAATTCGGCGCCCCATGGCTGAAATCGGAAAAATCTTTGCTGTAAATTTCAAACAGAAAACCCATTCCCTCGTCTACCATCTCAGATAGGCCGTTAAAATTGATCTGTTGTTTAGAAACTTTGTAGCAAGAAGCGATGGTGTCGGCATAAAACTCCGAGATATCACGATATTCATTGGTTGGTTTCCAATTGAATGTGAAAACACTATAGGACTCATGTTTCGTGAAGCCAAGTTTAAAATAATCAATGATTGCGTTCAAAGCTTTCCGATATAAAACCGGATCTTTTTTTCGATATTCGGTCTTAAAATATCCCTTATCATAAAACTCGATAATATCCTGAATCGGCAAATCGTAATCTTTTACAGCCGGAGCGAATGAATCTCCTTTTGAACGTATAAACAGTCGAGGAGTATTTTTGTTGTCAGGTTTTTGAAAATAGTATTCAATGTGTTCGGCGGGACAATAGTTTTGGGGTGAATACAAATGATTTTCCCATTCCTGCTTTTTTAGTGTTCTGGCGGTGATGAACAAAAAATACTTATTTTCTTTACGGATAATGTGAGCTTCCTGCTTCCCCCATTCGTTCGGAGCCGCCCAGCCTCCCAAAAAATCTCCGCGGTTGAAGGTCAGTTTGATTTTTTGCGTCGAATACGGTTTTTGCGTCAGATAATTTCCGACGCGGTTGTAAAGAGTGATGATTTCTCCGATATCATCAAAGGATTCATGGAAAAGCCCATAAAATGAATTGTCTTTGTCGGCTTCTGTTCCGGTGTCTTCCACAACAGCGGAAAAATGATAAAAATCAAGAACAGCGTCCAGATACAACTTGATTTTCTCAATGGCGGAAGCATCTGTAATCAGCTTTCCTTGATAAGAGGAGCACTGAACGAGCAGATCGGAAATATTCTCATATGCCTCCGTAATGATCGCATAAGCATTTTTTATATGATCGGAAAGTGAGGCGGATAAGGAAACAACAGCCTTTTCCTCTTGCTCGGCTGCGCTTTCTTGCATCATAGAGTCGATTTCAGCAAGTGAAAAACTGGGAATCGACGAAAAACGCTTGGTTTCCTCATCTTTATATTTGTCATAGGTTTGCTTTTTGCCAATCGGATGCTCTTTTTCGTATCTGTCTTCCCATGCGCTTCGGATCGCGTTCCAAGAGGAATAGATTTTTGAGGAAAAATCCGAAAGATTTTTTCCGTTACTGATGTAGATTTGCGATAACTCGAATTGGTCGATCCTTGCGAAAAGATCGCAAAGTTTTTTGCTTTTTTCTTTTGTTTCAAGATAAAAAGAATAGATGGCAGAGAGCAATTCCTGATCATCTTTGAATTGTATCGGAATATAGGATACGCTTTCCCGATCGCTCAGAATTTGCTTGAATAAAGGCTTGATCAAGGGAATTTTCTCGTTTTCTTTTTGGCAGAACAGATTGATTTTTTCGTTCAACCCTTGTACTTTTTTCTGTCCTTCAACGGTATATCCGCCGATATATTGGTTGTATCGATCGATTCCTGCCTGCGATAAAAAGAGATTGAATGATTCGACACGGAAGATTTTTTCTCCCGTCGCTCCGACGATCCCTTCCATCTCCCGGTCTGTCGCTTCAATATCCTCGTGCGGAAGTTTTTCCGCGATCTTTTGCCAGGAACGGAGGTTGTCTAAAAATTTCGGGAGATTCTGATGGACGATCCGAAAGGCTACAGATCCGGTTTTTTCCTCGGACGCAAATATGTTGTCGCGATTTTTATAAAAATCAAGAAAATAAGTCGTGAAACTTTTGAATTGAGCTATCAGTTCTTCGGATTCCGGATCGCAATAACGCTCCGGTAAAAGTTTTAGGATCAGATCTTTTCCGAACAGCTGTTTAAATTCGGACGTTCCCCGAAGATATTTTCCGACTTTCTCGCAAAGAGCTTCTCGGATAGACGTAAGTCCGCCTTGATCCCCGGCATAATAGTAATCTGCATACTTATGTAACTCTGCATTGTCAAACGCAAAGCAACTCAAACTGCGCTCGATGTAATCTTTGTAATAATCATCGATCCGTTCTTTCATCTTTACGTAGGCGTCTGCCCTGTTCTGATCCTCTTCAAGGACCCGTTCGCGTGTCATGTTTTCCAGCGTTTTTCCTTGAGGAATCAAACGAAAACGCAATGTTTTGGATACGCTGTACAGATCAACGAAATGATTCAGTTCCATAGCTAAACTCCTTTTTATTTTTATAATATCACAAACAAATTAGGATGTCAACCGATTTTTCGGGAAAGAAGCGTTTTTGATCAAATGTCGCTTGCAAAGCGACGTTTTGCGGCCGTTTTCAAAAAAGAAGCAGGTTTCTCTCCCTGCTTCTTTCTTTTTATTTCTTCTCATACGCCACCCGTGCGACGAAATAGGGGGTAATATAGGGCCTTCGCAGATAGTCAAATCGCGTTGCGGCCTGCGCCATCAGAAGGGGCTTCGTGAAATGCCCGGCGAGCGGATAACGCTCTTTTTCGCGGCGTCTTTCCTCGTCGCTCGCGCCGTCCTCGATCCCGATCGAAAAGCGGTAGGTAAACGCCTCGTCGGCGTCGAGATATCTCCGCAACTGCTCAATGTAATATCTCCCGATCTCGGAGACCGCGTAGTCGTAATCCACCCGGCTCCTGCCCGGCTTCGCCGTGAACGCGGCGTCGGAAAACGTCAGAAGATGATAGGTGCAGGTGTAACTCACCGGACGATCGTCCGGCAGGATGCTGTAATTCTCCGTCGCGATCTTCGGCTTCTCCGCGCCGTCCGTCAGAAGCGACATCGCCCGTCCGATCATGGAGTACTCCGCCTTGTGAAAATTCGGAAAAATGCATTCCATGCAGTCGGACGGCGTCAGCCAGACCTCGGTGCGCACGATCTGCTTTCCCATCCGCTCGATCGTGCCGTTCTGCATATATTCCCGCTGCACGGCCTTGACGATCTCGTCAAAATGCTTCTTCGCCAAAAGCGCGATCCGCTCACGGCTGAAACGTTCCAATTCCGCGCGCATCTCGTCTTTTTCCGCGCGGATCTGCTCCGGACTTTTCACAAAATCGAGGATCCCCATATCCCGCTCCTTTTATATAGGATGATTTTTATTCAATCTCGCAAAGTTCGATCTCCGCCTCGGCGTTGACCTGCCCGTCCGAACGCGTCGTGCGGAAGTACCAGAGCGTCGCGCCGTCCTCCGCCGTCGCCGTCCCGCGCTCTACCCGCAGCTCGTCACCGAGCGGCGCTTCGTTGAGATAACTGAGCGTAACCGCCGCGATCCGTTTTCCCTCCATCGGCAAAAATTCCGAAAAGAGATCCAGATACCGCGTGTTGTTCATGTGCCGGTTCTGATCCACGTCGGCGTACCGGACGGCATACGTTCCCACAAAATTCATCTCCGCCGGCAGCCGGATATGTCCGATCGGCAGATCCGGGATCGGCTCTTTCACCGGCACCGGGAAATGGAATTGATCCACCCGGACAAGCGACTTCTTTTCGGTGTCGATCAGCGCCCAGATCGAAGCGGCGCGCCCGATCGTCACCCCGTCGCGCTCCAGCCGGTAGCAACGCAGAAAACTGTACCCCCGGCTTTCGCAGGGATAAGAGATCGCCGTCAGAGGCTGATAGGCGCGTACCGTGTCGAAAAATTCTATCCGGATACGCGAAATGATGAACGCGCGGTTGTTGCTTTTCATCCGGTCGTAGGATAAGCCTACGTCGGTCAGCTGAGATTGCGCCGCGCTCTGTAAATAGCGGAGCAGGGAAGAAGCCCTCGCTACGCCGTTGTAGTCTACGTCGTGAATGTCTACGTTCAAATGTAATTGGTATTCGTCCATGGTCTGTGTCCTTGTGCGTTGGTTTTTGGGTGTCTGCACCCGATGTATATCCTATTATAACACAAGAAAATGAATTTTGTATGAATTTTTTGAAATTTTCGGCGCTTTTGCGAAAAAAATTGCATATTTCGCGCCTCTTCCTCACCCCCTTCGTCATTTTGGAATCTCCGAAACGCAAAATTTGTGCTAAAATGAGAGAAAACAAAAAAGCCCCGGCGCCGCCGGAGAAAGGTTGACATCTCGCGGCGATTGTGATATAATGAATTGTGATAGAATGAAAAATTTCTGCAGAGGTTTTCGACATGGCCAAAACAATGATCACGTTTTCCGGCGACGGCTTTTCTTTTGCC
>CADBPA010000272.1 GCA_902796505.1 uncultured Ruminococcus sp. | reverse complement strand
GGGATCGTAGAAGATGTCCTCGACCGTTCCGAGCTCGACGATCTGGCCGCCGTACAGAACGGCGACGCGCTCCGCCACGTTGGCGACGACGCCGAGGTCGTGCGTGATATACACGGTGGTGAAGCCGAGATCGCGCTGCAGGTCTTTGATCAGCTGAAGGATCTGCGCCTGAATGGTCACGTCCAGAGCCGTCGTCGGCTCGTCGCAGATCAGGATCTTCGGCTGGCAGGAGAGTGCGATCGCGATGACGATACGCTGTCTCATACCGCCCGAATACTCGAACGGATAGTCGTTGAAGCGCTTTTCGGGATCGGGGATACCGACCTTCGCCATAATGTCGATCGCGCGGGCTTTCGCCTCAGCTGCCGAGCATTTCTGGTGCTTCATAATGACCGTCACGATCTGCTTGCCGATGGTGATGACCGGGTTCAGCGAGGTCATGGGATCCTGGAAGACCGTCGCAATACGGCGGCCGCGGATCTGCTGCCAGTCGTTGGTAAATTTGATTTTCGCGCAGTCGAGAATGCAGTAGCCGCGAAGCATATTCTTCTCCGCATCGAAGTCGCGGTATTCCACGCGGAAGACCGCCGTCTCAAAGATCTCGTTCAGCACGTCCGGATCGGAAAGATCGGCTTTGGCTGCCATGGCGGCGCGGAAGGCGCGCCGAAGCGTCCAGAGGAATCCGATCTGCTTGGTCCAGGGGTATCTTCCGATCGAAAGCAGAATTTCGTTGGCGATCTTGCGATTGCGCTCGATGATCTCGGCGGAAAGGCCGTACGGATTCTCCTTGGTGACTTCCGCGTCGGCTTTCGCGATTTTTTCCTTGCGGCTGCGGCTCAGGGCGAGGAGCGCTTCCTGGTCCGCTCCGACGCGTTTCGGATCGGAGAGATAGGCGGCTTTGCGCGCCGCGACGCCGGCTTTCTTTTCGCGCTCGATATCGGCTTTCTGCTGTTTCAGGGCGGCGATGGTCGCCTCGGTCTTCTGATATTCCGCGGCGTCCGCCTTCTTATCCAGCGTCCAGAGATAGTTGTAGCGGTCGACGATGTCGTCGCTTACTTCCTTGAGACGGGCGGCGAAGCTCTCTTCCTCCTCTTTGGGAAGCGCCTTCGCGCGGGCGATCTCCTCTTTCTTTTCGCAGATGGCGTTGTACTCGCCGTATCCGCGTTCGAGGACCGACGCATGGTCGAGAATGCGGTTGATCAGCTTCAGCGTCAGCGTATTGCGCTTGTTCAGGACGACGTTGGTCTCGGAAAGCTCGTCATCCGAGAGAAGGATCTGCCCTTCGGGGATGAATCCGTTGGAATCGAGCATACCGGCGAAGGTCTTGGTCAGGACCGATTTTCCCGATCCGGATTCGCCGACGATGGCGATCGATTCGTTCTCGTAAATATCGAGGCTGACGTTGCGGATCGCCGTCAGAATTCTTCCGCGCACGTTGAATTTGACGACAACGTTGCGCAGCGAAAGGAGGACTTTTTTATTTTCTTTTTCGCTCATAGTTGCGCCCTCCTTTTACATATGCGTTCTCGGATCGGACGCGTCCGCGAGATTCTGCCCGAGCACGTAGAGAATGATGGTGACCGCGGACGCGATCGCGACCGGCGACCAGAACGCCCATGGGAACGACAGGAAGGAATTCTGCGCCTCGGAGATCATACGGCCGAGAGACGGAGTTTCCGCGCTCAGACCGACGCCGAGGTAGGAGAGGTAAACTTCCATCGAGATATAGGACGGAAGCTCGGTCGCCAGCAGGGTGACGATGACCGAGGTCAGAAACGGCAGGATGTTCTTGCCGACCATGCGGAAGATCGGCGTGCCGAGGCATCGGGAAGCAAGAGAGTACTCTCTGTCGCGGATGACCATGACCTGCGTGCGGAAGAAGTAGGCGATGCCGAGCCATCCGGTGACCGTCAGAGCAAAGACGAAGCTGCCGAAGCCCGAGCCGATGACGTACACCAGCACCGAGATCAGAAGGATATACGGCACGTTGGCGACGATGTTGTAAATGACGAGCATCACCGAGTCAAACTTCTTGGAGTATCCCCAGACCGCACCGACCACGATACCGACGACCATGTTGATCGCAGCGCAGATAATTGCGAGAAGAAGCGAGGTCTTCGCCGAGGAAATGATGCCGTACATGATAGAGTTGGAGTACGGACCTGAGCCGAGAATCCATTTGATCGGATTATAGTTTTCGCCGTCTCGTTCTTTGAAATATTCCATGGCGGCTGACGGACTCAGATTTCTCGCCGCGGTATCCAAATTATACTCGAATGTATCATACTTCCAGAAAATCGGCATCACAAACGACACGATCAGGATCAGGGCGAGCAGGGCAAGCAGAACGATATTGATCTTTTTGCGGAAGAAGACGCGGAACACGCTCTTCCAATAGGAATAACGGGGCGCGATGATCTTTTCGGACGCGACCGCGTCGCTGCCGACAAAGTAGAACAGATCGTCTTGATTTTTGGTTTTCAGTTCTTCGACATTCATTAACGTCCGCCTCCTTTGCTGCTGTTGAGTGAAATGCGGGGATCGTACTTCGCGAGCAGAAGGTCTCCGAGAATGATGGAGAGGATGCTCAGGAAGGTATAGAACACGGTGCAGGCGACGATGATGCCGTTATCGTGCTGGTTGATGGCGTTGGTCAACAGGTTGCCGACGCCGGGAACCGAGTAAACGCGCTCGGTGATGATCGCACCGACGAGACATCCAAGAATGCTGCCGGGGATGCCGTGAACCAGATAGATCATCGCGTTACGCGAGATGTGGATGCGGTAGATCTCCCGCTCCGAAAGTCCTTCCGCACGGGCGAACTTGACGTAATCGGAGTTCATCTGGTCGATCATATAGCGGCGCGTCCACTTCATCAGGCCGCCGACCGAAGGAAGCGCCAGCGAGATCGTCGGCAGGATGTAGCCGAGGATCGCGACTTGTGCTTGCGCAAATTTGTACGGAAGTCCGAACACTCTCGTTCCGATCGATGCAAACATGAAGATGTATGCGAGAGACGGGACCGCCATGATGAAGATGATATAGATATTTCCGAGGTGATCGGCGAGCTTATCCTTACGGCGCGCCATCAGAATGCCGAGCGGAATGCCGAGCAGATAGGACAACGCCGTCGCAATCAAACCGATCACAAAAGAGTTTTCAATCATCGATAAACCGACGTAAGAATACTGGTATGAAGTATAATTATCCGGAAATTCAGTCTTCTCTATTTCGGTCGGTTTGGGGTTATACGTCAAGCTGTGGAAATTGATTGCGGTATCAACGTATTCATCGGTCCCAACCATGTTGGGATACTGCTGCCGCGTCGTTTTCATATCCCCCTGCTGACGATTAATGACCGTCGTGATTTCCTCTCCGCGAAAACGCGTGAAGGAGACGCCGAGGTTGATATGCATCCAGTTCTGATGGATGAAGGGGAATCTACCGTCAAAATACAGAAGATATTTATGCGTGGTTCCCGATCCGACAACAGCAAACAGACCGTACGGATCCTTTTCCAAACGCACGTAACGATTTTCTTCCGTCAGATTCGGATCATCCACGTCATGAATCGTTTCAAACGAGATAAAGTTTTTCACATAGTTCCAAAGACGGAGCACCGGATTGCTTTCCTTGGATGCAAGCAAGTACGCGGTTGAGCCGGCTTTCGGACGACCGTTTTTATAAGTTTCAGGACTGAGATAGGTGATTTCATATCCTTTTTTCTCGTACAATTTTATAAACTCCTGGACGGAATCATTGTCGAGATAGGTATCTTTATACTTAATTGCGTTTTTGTCAGCAATATAATCGCTGTTGGAATCGTATTTTTCTCCGTAAAGCTCTTTGTACTTGGCAGACAAAAAATTGGAATAACTGGCATATTCCAGATAACCGTATTTTTGATACTGCACAAATTCATAGTAGGTACGGTCATTACCCGATTTTTTGTTCCACGTATCATCCGTCTGGAAAATCGCGCTGCGCGGGATCAACGTGTAGACCAGGAGCATGACCACCATGACTACGACAAGC
>CADBPA010000271.1 GCA_902796505.1 uncultured Ruminococcus sp. | reverse complement strand
CTCGCCTGCGTCATAGGACGGATTGGAGTTCGCCTCATAGAACCCCTCGGCAGGCAGAAGAATACGTCCGTTCTGGATCCTATACATCTGGATGTTCGGGGACGAGGTGCCGCTGCGCACGCGGGCGTAAAGGCTTCCGCTGCTGCAATAGTCCTTCGTCTTGATATCGAACTGCATGATGGCGTATTCGGTCGAGGCGACCTGCTGGGAGGTGTTGACGAAGTCGTCCTGCACGCCCTGCGTACCGATGCTGAAATAATAGTTGTAGCCGAAATCGTCGGTCTCTTCATAGTCGATCGAGAAATCGCCGTCCTTGTTGGCGTAGGTGAAACCGTTCTTATAGTCCCAGCCTTCGCCGAAATCTCTGTAGAGAAGCAGCGTAGGCGCGTCAACGTGTTCTGCGGGTTCTTCCTCCGTCGGATCGGTCACCTCGCCGGTCTCGTCGTCCTCAGCCGCCATGACGGTCATGGCAAATACCGAGAGCAACAGAGCGAGAAGAAGGATCCCGGAGACAAAGCGGATCATTTTACGTTTCATTCGTTCAAACTCCTTTCATGATCAATAAAGCACGGAGCGAAGCAGAGTCATAACGCCCTTCAGGTTGCAGATGGCACGGACGGCGCACATCGCGTCGGTCGCGATCGCAAACTCGGCGTTTACGGGAGAGATCTCTGCGTTGTATGCGGCGAGAGCCGATTCATACGCAGCCTTTGCTTCGGCGACGCCCTCAAAGGAAGCGTCCGCGAGATCGTATACCTTGTGGCAGGCAACGAGCGCAAGGTAGGTCTCATCCGCGGTTTCGGCGGCGTCGAGCTGCTCGTAGGCGCCAAGGAATTTCTCCGAAGCCTCCTCGATCGCCTTCAGGCGGTTCGAGATCGCGGTATACTCTTCGACCAGCGCGTCCATTCCGTCCGCAACGTTCATGCTGAAGTAGTAGGAGGTCGCCTTGTCGAAATAGTTTTTCAGGGTAGCATAGTCGCTGTACGCGCGCACGATGGTCATCGTATTGATGAAGCGCTGGGTGTTCTGCGTCAGGAGGACGTCGTACTCATCCTTCTGCACGCCGAGTTCCTCTTTCAGGACGCCGTACGCGGTGATGAGCTTCTGAAGCTCGGTGTTGTTCGGATCGATATCGTTGGTCTCAAGATACCGCTCGATGTAGGAGACGGCGCCGAGACGCTCGATATACGAGGAGGTCGCATGGAAGGCGTCGATGCGGTCGGAGATCTCCGCGATATGCACCTGCTGAAGCTTGTTGTAGAAGTAGCCGTTGACGTTTCCGAAGATGATCATCGCACGGTCCATACCGTCGAAATCCTGCTCGTAGTTGCCTTCCTTAATAATAGAACGGATGGCGACGACGAACGGGTTGATCATATCGTAATGCTCTTCCCATTCCTCCTCGGTCGTGTAGACCGAGATGCGGTTCATGCTCGAAACGATCTTCTTCGAGTTGTTCTGTCGGGTAGCCTCCGCGAGGACTTCCGGAGCGCCGGCATAGACGTTCTTTGCCTTGACGAACTGATCGTTCTCGCTCTTGACGGCGAAGACGACTGCGGGATCCATGGCGGCATACGCCTCGGCTCCTGCGGCATAGTGGCGCTGCATGGAGGAGAAGGTGAAGTGCCGGTCGAAGGTCTCCATCTCGGTGATGAATTTCCTTGCCGCCTTATCCTGGTCGATCTGCGTGCCGTAGGTCGCGTAGCGGTTGTAGAGATCTCTGTATTCGGAAGAGAGCGTATCCAGCATATTGTTCGCCGTGAAGGCGTCGACGTTCTGAAGAGCGACTTCACGGGCGGCAATGTTGCCGACGGTACGAGTGCCTTCCGCAGAGAGCGCGCCGAGCGCTTCCACGAGCGTCTTGTACGTGCTGAGGTTCGCCGCCTTGACCGCAGCCTCGATCTCGGTGGTATCGATGGCGAGCAGCGTGCTGATCGCAGCCTTTACCTCGTCGGACACACCGTCGAGGAACTGCCCTTCGACTCTGTCGTAATAGTCGTCGATATAAGCGTTCGCCCGGTTGATGGCGAGGAAGCGGTCGTTGAACGCATTGCTCTCATCGCTTGCGATCGAAGCGTAATAGACCAGCGCCGCCTCGCGGTTCTCGGTCAGCTTCGCCAGGAAATCGTACTGACGGGGAGAGATACCGTTATAGACTCTGAAGTTATCGATCGAGAAGGAGGAGTGATTCGGATCCGCCTTCATGTTACCGATACGAAGGTTATTGATGATGTAGTCGCTTTCGAGATACTTGGTGGAACCGTTGCTCGACCAGGTGCCGATCTTGATATAGTCGATATAAACGGTCAGGTTACCCGAAAGATCGATGGTGCAGATGAAGTGCGTCCACTGATTTTTCTGGATCGTATTCTCGATCACGGTGCCGTCGCCGTTGAAGTTTCCGCCGGAAATCGTGAACCAAGTCGGGAAAGCACGGCCGCCGTTATGGTCAAGCGCACTCTGCGGACCCATCGAAGAGGCGAAGGTCGTCTCGGTCGAGAAATCCCATTCCACAACGACCGGCGTGTTGGACGTCCATCTCCACTGCAGGTAGTTGTGCGCTTCGCTGTCGTTGAGCTGGTTGTATACGAGCGCCCAGTAACGGTTGCCGTCGGCGGACTCCTTCACACCGTACCAGTGCGGGTTGGGGCTTCCTTTGTTCGGCATGGAGGCGCCGGTCAGGTTCTTGCTCATGCTTGCCGGGAACTCGGTGCCGGGAAGCTCGCCTTGGAAATCCACGTCGTACTGCGCGGTGGGATAAGTGACGTAATCGGTCAGAGTCGCCTGGGAGTAAAGGGCCTCTTTATCCGCGGCAAGGCGTTCTTCATAGTCGGCCTTCACCGCCGCG
>CADBPA010000270.1 GCA_902796505.1 uncultured Ruminococcus sp. | reverse complement strand
TATAATAGTAATAGTGCGTAACAGCGGATGCTCCGGTTCCGACCGTCTTTTCGGTGCGTAATCCATCGTCATTGTAAACAAAAGATAGCGAAGTGCTTCCTTTTTGCGCCGTTTTCAGCCGTCTGCCTTCCCATGTGAACGTGTAACTGCTCCCATTGTAATAGCTCAACGGATTGCCGATGCTGTCATAGGTGATGGTATGCCCGTTATACGCAGTCAGCTTGTCGCCCCAGGCGCTGTCACCATACGTGTAGGTATAAGTTACGGTTTCCGGCTCCGGAATATCCGGGACAATGACATCCGGCGACGCAGCAAACGGATCTTCCACCGAGGATATGATATCGTTGTATACCGTTGTCTGCGTTTTCGTTACCAGATTCCCGGCGTTGTCATACGCATAGATCGTGGTAATCTGACGATCCGTTTTATACTGGATCTCTTTTGTCAGTTGACCGAGATCGTCATACTCGTATTGATACTTGATGACGTTGTTCTCTTTGATCTGCGTGATATTACCCTTACCGTCATATGTGTAATCATAGGTATTCGTCGTGCTGCCCATCGTATTGACAAGCGAGGAAACCAAAGCCGTTTCATAGCTGCTTTTCAGTAGATACGTGTAGGTTTTGCTTCCGATGAAACCCGAATACGAACGGCTCTGCGAGGTAAGACGGCCGAAATCGTCATAGGCGTTGGAGAAGGTATACGGACTACTGCCGAAATCGATCTTGGTTTGCGTTACTCTGCTTTCGGTATCATAAGCGTAAAAATAAGACAAGAGATATGCGGATAACGTTTCATCCGTCGGATGGTTCAGTTTGCAGTAAACCGAGGAAAGCTGCCCTTTATCATTATAATAGACCTCTGATGAAAATTCGTGCCGATAATCGCCTGTACCGTATTGGATCGTCGACGTCAAGCGGTCGTTATCGTCGTAGCGATAAACCGTCACAACGCCTTTGCGCTCATCGGTAACCTTATGGAGCTGGCCTTTTGCGGTATACTCATAGCGGAATGCAATTTCTTCGTTTCCATCAACAGTATACCATATTTCCTGAACATTGTCAAGAGAATCATACGCATATCTGACCGAATATCCGTTGCCGTAGGTGATTTGCTGCAATTTTCCGTTGTTCGGAGCGTAGGTATAGAGTGCGAGGGTATTGTTCGCGCCGACTTTTACCGCCGTTGTGTTGCCGAAGGCGTCGTGGGTGAAGTTGTAGGTCGTGCTTTCGGTCGAAATACTTTCAAGAAGATTTTTCGCGTTGTAGGTATATTCGACCTCTTCGGCGTTTGTGACGGGGGTATAAGAATTCGAAACGTAACTCGCCGGCGTTGCCGTGAGGAGATTTCCGAAATCGTCATAAGTGTAGCAAATACCGTCTCCGGACGAGGCGTTGACCGTAGCAAGCAAACGGCCGTTGTCGGTATCATAACGATAGTAGGTGTACCCCGAAACAGGATCCCAAGTGCTGACCTCTGCACCAAAAATACGGCTGCCGCTTGTCGTGCGATACGAGGTTGTTTGTTTGATCGGATAAGTTCCGGATTTGCGCACAATGGATGTTCCGCTGTATTCCACTTGTTCGGTAAAGGTTTGCGTGCACAGACCATACAAATTATACGTATATTGCGTCCTGGATTTCGGAGTCTTGACGATTTCGTTGTCCGGATTATCTGTCAAATAGGGATAAAGATATCCGCTGTTCCAGGTGAAATCGTACGTTATCGTTTTTGTGACGCGATTCTTACTGTCGTAAGTATAATCCGTCAGTTTGCCGCGATTGTTGGCGACGCGAGTCAGGTTGCGATTGCTGTCGTATTCGTAGTATTCGATATAAAATATATTTTCTTTCCGGACAAGCAAACCGTTAATATTGTAATAATTCCTGACGGTATCGGTATTCAGATTCCGCACGACCGAGATATTATCGAACAACGCGTAAGCGTCTGATAACTGTCCCGAAAATTCGCATCCAATCCAGATTTCTTCTACGCAAGAATAATCGTTCGTATCTCCCGCCTCTTTTGCATATTCGCCGGTAAACGAGGCGGCGAGGAATTGCCAATCGTCAACCGCGGGATCGAAATCAAAGTAGAGCGATCTTGTGACATTGCTATGATTGTTTCCTTGATAATATACGATATCAACGCGAAGCCGGAACGATGCATTGGAGGACGCAACCGCTTCATATCCTTTTGCAAAGCCGGAAAGCAGGTACTCATTATTTGCATTGGAATAAAAACTTGACGCATCGTAATCATAAGCAAACAGAAGCGAAGCGTCGGCCGTATAAATCTTTTGCTTCACATATTTTTGCGTTCCGAACGTGGATTGAATTTTCAGAACGTCTCCGAACGGGCCGCTATCGGCGACCGTGGAAATACCGGAACTTTCCGTATCGTAATTCCATACCGCAGATACCGACTTGCTGATCGTGTTATCAGACATCCTACCGCT
>CADBPA010000269.1 GCA_902796505.1 uncultured Ruminococcus sp. | reverse complement strand
CGTTCGAGCCGCGCTTGTAGCTGAAATCGACGTTGTAGCCCTCAAACGTACCGGTTCTGGTCTGCGTGAGAGAATAGGCGGAGGTTCCGGTATAGCAAAGATCGTCGTGGATGCGGATGCGATCCTGCGATCCCTCTTCGCCGACGATGACCTTCGCGTTCACGTTGTTCGAGACAAAGAGCGACTTGCCGCCGACGCCGAGCGAGCCGGAACCTTTGATCTTCAGCGTTCCGTATGCGCCGATGTTGAAATAAACACCGGCTTTTGCGGCGTCAACGCTGTGACCCGCAAGGTCCAGCGTAACGGTTTTCGGGTTTTCCGCGTCGGTTCCGACGACGGAAAGGTTCGACGAGAAGGTCGCGTCCTTCTGGACCGTGATCACGTCGCCGTCCTTCGCGGCGCCGAACGCCGCTTCGAGGGTTTCATACTCGGTGTCGCCGATCTTGGCGGCTTTCACGTCGTCTGCCGAAGCAACGACCGCGATCGCACCGATGACGAGCGCCAGAGCAAGAACCACGATCAGGATTTTGCTCAGTTTTTTCATAAGAATCTCCTTTTTTTGTTTATTGGGAACGCCCGTCCCTTTCGTCTTTGCCGTCGGTAGGGCGTACCTCTTCATCGTTTATTATAAAACATTTTCTTTCAAAAAGCAAGAATAAATAAAAAAGAAAGAGAGTCTTTTGGGCGTTTTCTCTTTTTTGCACGAAAATCCGTTTTCGTATTTGGCGATATTGTATATTCTTTGATTCGTATATAATTGGATTCTTTTGGTATTGTATGGCTCTTTATCGTTTTTGTCGGAGCGCCCTGCGCCGCCCTTCCCCGCCCCGCCGTTTTCCCTGCCGGCCATCCTTTCGTCCGCCGCGCTCCGCCCCTCCGTCCGCCGCTTCGCGCCTCTCGCCTCGCCCGGCTTTCTTTCCGCTCGCCGCGCAGAATCTGCTCCCGAAAAGCAAAAACGGCTTCCGCAAAAAAATTGCGAAAAACCGTTGACAAATCAGAAAGTTTGTGTTACAATAATAACAGAGGGCACCGGTAACGGTTTGCTCCTCGTTCGTAAGACGATAACCGCCTAACTTTCGACAGAGCAGGCGGTTATCTTTTTATTTGCGATCGCGTTTATCGAAAAACGATAAAATCAAATCGGCAAAAGCGATCAGAAGCATAAACAGAGATGCAATCTCCAAAAATGTCATCTGTATCACCTCCCCTCATAAATTTGAAGGGAGAAAGATACTCCCTTCATATATCATGCGTATATGAGAGGAGCAAACCGCCACCATTATAGTTGGTGCCCAGAGGGTTGCGCCTTACGGTGCAACCGGATATAGTATAACATACGTTTTTCGATTTGTCAACTGTTTTCGACCGTTTTTTCGGTTCGCGCATAGGCGCGAATTGCCGCTCCGCTTTCGGCGGCAAAGAAAAAAATGAAGCCGCCTGTGGCGGCCTGTGTCCATCCGGGTCTCCCAAATGGGATTCCGAAAGCACTATATCCTATATTTTTCATTTGTCAACCAATTTCTCTGAGAAATTTTTCAAAAATCGTTGACAAATCAGAGTCATCATGTTATAATAAAAACAGAGGGCACCGGTAACGGTTTGCTCCCTTCAGTGTAAGCGATAACCGCCTAACCGTGGAAAGTGCAGGCGGTTATCTTTTTATTTATTGCGGTGAAACCAATCTAAAAAAGAGAGGATCAGACCTGCAAATGCAATCAGTAGCATATGAAGTGAAATCACTTCCATATACGTCATACCGATCACCTCCCTTCAATGTACTTGAAGAGAGGTCAAAGACAACTCTCTTCAACAAAAGAAGAGAGCAAACCGCCACCATTAAGTTGGTGTCCTCCGGGTTGCGCCTTACGGTGCAACCGGATATAGTATAACATACATTTTTCGATTTGTCAACCGCTTTCGACCGTTTTTTCTCTGCCGTCGTTTGCTGTTTTGACAATTCGTCAACGGTTTTCCGCAAATTTTTGCGGGAGCCGTTTTGCTTTGTAAGGAAACAAATGCAACAGCAGCATTGGATCGACGTATCCGATGAGACCTCGCGTCCATACAAAAACGACCTCTGCGCGCAGAGGTCGTTTTTCTCCCCCGGAGCGCCGCGGTGCGCGGCGCTCCGGGGTTTGCGGAGTCTTATTTTTCCGATCGGGTGAACGATCAGAGGCCGAAGCAGTATGCTTTCGCGGCTTCGATG
>CADBPA010000268.1 GCA_902796505.1 uncultured Ruminococcus sp. | reverse complement strand
TCCCTCAAAGTCCATCAGAGCGTCGAGGCAAAAATCGGTCGCATTGGTCTGCATATACCGCGCCCATGCCCCGGAGGTCTGCTCGCTTCCGTTCTGCATATTGGCGAACACCCCGTCGGTCAGACCGGCGTAGGTCGCGTAGGCGGACGATGAGACCGGAGTCGCCGCGCTCCCCATCGTAAAGGTCTTTCCCTCGAACAGGTTGTCGCTCTCACGATAACGGACGTCGCTTCCGGCGATCTTTGCGCCGGAGCATTCGATCTCGTAGATGCTGATCGAGCGCTGATCGGTGATCTTCATCGGCTGTCCGGAGATCATGCGCACGCCGGTCGCCGCAGCGACGCCCAGCTCGAACGCGAGATATTTCTGTCCCTTGACGCGATGCGTCAGGGTTTCGGCGTTGTCGCCTTCGTAGACCGTTTTCCAGACGCCGCCCTCGCGCACGTCGATGCGCAGAAGGTTTCCGATATACTCGCAATTGTCGTCCGCGCCGATGTAATCGTAGATGCGAAGCGTGTCGAGGCGGTAGGAACCGTCCAGATTCATCAGAGCGTCAAAGGTCGCGGTCGCGTTGGTTTTGGTCGAGAAGCGGCCGGAGGAGACGGTGAAGTTGACGCCGTCGGTCAGCGTTTGATAACCGTAGTTTGCGGCGTGAATATCGCTTGCCGCGACGGCGTTTCCGGGAACAAAGGCGAGCTCCGCGAAGATATTGTCGCGGTCTTCCTCGTAGGAGATATTTGCCGCCGTTCCGGGAATCAGAACACCGGAACATTCGATCTCATAAAGGCTGATCGAGTTGCCGGGGACCGGCTTCGTCGACGAAATGCGGATCTTTTCCGCCACCGCAAGGCCGAGATCGAAGGACAGGCAATTGACGTCCGATCTCTTCACGCGATGCGTCAGGATCGCGGCGTTATCGCCTTCAAAAGCCGTCGTCCATGCGCCGTCCGCATAGAGCTCGATCTTCATATCGGCGCCGGCGTTGTTGCAGGAGCTCCACCAGGCGTTAAAATCGTAGATGAGAAGCTCGGAAAGCAGATAGCTTCCTCCGAGATCGACCGTTCCGTCGAAGATCGCCGCGTTTGCCGTTTTGGTAGAGAAGCGGCCGGTTTTGTTGTCAAAACTGCCGTCGGTCAGCGTCTGATAGCCGTAATCCGCCATATGGATCCAGCCTGCCGCCTCGTCGGTCGTCGGAACGAAAGTCTTGTTTTTCAGAATATTGGACGGATCGTATCCGGTCTCCTCGGAAGCGGAGGTGAAGCTTGTGATCTTCAGGATCCCGCTCTCGACGCCGTCGTACGCGCCGACGGCCGATACGCCGTAAACTGCGCCCGGCTGATAGCCCGGCAGGTTGACGATCGGATATTCGCTTTCCGTCTGCAGTTTCCATTCGCCGTCGATCTGCTGATATACGCGGTATTTTCCGGTTCCGGCGGTCGCGTTCACGGTGATCTGAAGCAGATCGTTTGCCAGGATCGACGCCGAAACGTCGTTCACGTCCGCCGTCAGCCCCTCGGCTGTGTAATAGACGAGCGCGCGATCCGATTCAAAGCCCTGCGCGTTCACGGCGGTCACGGCGTAGGTCGTCCGTTTTGCCACGTCGGACGGCGTGCGGCGAATGCTGTAAGATGCGCCCGTCGTACTGCCGATCAGCGTATAGGTCGGCTCGCTCTCCGCCGCTTTGTAAATATTGTAGGAGATCGCGTCGGAGGAAGCGGTCCAGCTGAGTTTTGCCGGAGCGGTCCCCTTCGCGGAAAGCGAGAGACCTGCGACCTTTTCGGGCTTTTCGACCGGCGTGAAACCGGAGAGAATATAGGTCTCGCCCGCTTCGGTGGCAAAGGTCATAAGATCGCCGTTGACCGTATAATTCACGGCACTGCCGTCGGCCTTGGTGACCTGCGCGGTCCGGATCCCCTCGCAGCGGATCCGGGCTTCGTTACCGGATCCCGACGTGATATTCAGCGTCCTGATCGTCCGATTTTCCCAAGCGGCGGAAACCGTGAAGTTCCCTCTCGCGCAAAGGCCGGTATAAGATCCGTTCGCCCACACCGCGGGAATGGCCGCAAGCGGCTGAATGTAGCTCTCATGGCTCTGCAAAAGCATTTCGGCAATGCCGGCGGTTCCGCCGAGGTTGCCGTCTATCTGGAACGGCGGATGCAGATCCCAGAGGTTGGTCGCGGTATTGTTCTTCAGAAGCTGGCGGACGAGCTGATAGGCGCGATCGCCGCTTCCGGTTCTCGCCCAGAGCGCAAGCCTGTGCGCAACGCCCCATCCCGTCGCTTTGTCACCGCGCTCGGTCAGTGTGACCATAGCGGCGTCCAGCCAGGCGGGCGTTTCGCTCGTGATCAGATTGCCGGGATAAAGGCCGACAAGGTGAGAGATATGGCGGTGCGTATATTCGCCGAGGTCGCCGTAAAAGGCCTCCTCGCGGAATTCCTTGATCTGCCCCGAAAGACCGACGATGATCGGATCGTATTTGTCGATCTGCTGCATCACCGTGTTGAGGATCGAATATTCCTCGGTCGAAAGAAGCGATTGATCCGAGAGATCGATACCGGCGTCCTTCGCGGCGAGCAGCGTGTTGTAGTTGTTCAGATAGGCGAAGGTCTGCGCATAGGTCGTTCCCTTCGTGTAATACCAGACGCCGTTGACGTACTGTTCGGGCGAATCGCAATAATCCACGAGATAATGCCCCTCGCCGTCCTCTTTGACGCATTTGGTGATATATCTCGCCGCGTTCGCAAGAACGGGATAGACGATCTCGTTCAGCGCGTTCTTATTCTGCGTGAAGCAGTAATAATCCCAGAACAGCTCGGTCGTGAACCCGACGTTGCCGGCGGAGCGATCTCCGCTGATCTTGCTCGGCCAGGCTCCGGTCGCGATGCTCCATCCGTTTCCGCCGTCCTGACCGAGGACGGACGGATTGTTCTGACGGACGATACCCGTCGTCGCATTCTCCGCCGCCTGCATATAGGCCTGATTGTATTGAATATAAGCCTCGAAGGTCTCGGCAAGGTTGGTCGAAAAAGCCGGCCAGTAATTCATCTGAACGTTGATGTTATGCCAGTATCCCGCCGACCAGAGCGGCTGTTTGTACTTGTTCCATGCCCCCTGAAGATGCGCCGGAAGCGAGTTTTCGCGGGAGGACGCGATCAGAAGATAACGGCCGTACTGGAAATAGAGCGCCTCCAGATAGCGGCTTTCTTTGCCGTTCTGATAATCGGCGAGCAACTCGTCGGTCGTCTTGGCAAGATCCGCCTCGTCAAAATCCAGATCGAGCGAAACGCGGCCGAACAGGTTTTGGTAATCGGAAAGATGGCTTTCCTTCAACGCCCGATACCCATCGTCAAAGCTCTTTCCGGCGATTTTGCTTTCGATCCCGGCAAGATAACCGCTTACTTTATCGTAGGCGTAAGCGTAATCGCGCTGCACGGTGGGTTTGTTCGTATCCGCCGCCAAAAACGCCTCGCTCGTCAGCTCGTAATCGGTGTCGAGCGTCAGAACGATATAGGCGGATCTTGCGCCGGAAACGACGATCGTGCCGTCGGTATCGCCGTCGGCATTCACCACTGTCGACGCGGCGACGCTGCCCGTTCCGTCGGTATAAACGCGGTAGAGCGCGCAAAAATCGGTATCATAGTATTCCATTTTTCCGCTGAGCTCCGCCATACCGATCCCGTTCTCCACCTTGGACGTGACGGTTCCGGTCTTTCCTCCGCGGTCACCGGGGATCTGCATATATTCCTGCTCCCACGGGATCGTCGGACGGAGCGTAAAGGAGAGCGCGCCCGCTTCGGAAGCGTCCAGACGGACGATCAGCGCGCGATCCGGGTAGGAGGTAAAATACTCCCTCGTATAGGTCACGCCCTGATATTCGTAGCGGACGGTGGACAACGCGGTGGAAAGGTCCAGCGCGCGGCGATAACCCGTCACGTCGGATTCCGGATGCCCGAAGTCCAGATAAGTCTCGGTAAAGGTGTTGAGGCCGCCGTGCAGGGTGCTTCCCGCCACCGGGGTGATATACGGCGTGCCGAGGGTTTTGTCGGCAACGGTCAGGCGCTCGGATCCGGTCCTGCCGAATACGTTGACGCCGAAATAACCGTTTCCGAGCGGAAGCGACCAGCGCTCCCAGTCGTCGTTGACGTTGGCGGCGATCAGATTGGCAGAGGATCCGAGTCCGTCTCCCGCATTCTCAAATTTACCGTCAACATCGTGACTTGCGGATTCATCATACCAAAGTTGCAAGGGCGTATCCTTCTCTTCTATGATCTTGTGTTCGCTGCCGGGCGCAGCGGTCGCCGACGCACGCGCCGGGATCAGCACAACGCCGGATAAAAGCAGCGCAAAAGAGAGAAACGCACATAGGATTCTTTTTTTCATAGACGCCTCCTTAAATTTGTTTTCTACCCTTGATTTTACAGCATTTATATGGTATAATCAATGTAAATTCATACATAATATGTTGTAAAATCGTTTCGGGAGGCTGTCATGAATTCCATTCCTCTTCCTCAGGAAATTTCGCAATATACGAAGGTTTTTCACGTAGAACAGGTCTTCGGCGAAACTCATCGGATGGTGAGAGCCTATATTGACCACAAATATGCCCTCGGCTATCACGCGCATTCTTTTTATGAGATCAACTTCATTCTTTCCGGTTCGGGAGCGCATTATATGGGAGAAAAGAGTCTCGCAGCGGAGCCCGGAGACGTTTTTGTCATTCCGCCGTACAACCGCCACGCATATTACGGAAAAGATATGAAAATTTATAATCTGCTCCTGAAGCCGAACTTTCTGGAGAAATATTCCGAAAACCTGCGCGGACTTCCCTACTTTCGCACGTTCTTCGAGATCGAGCCGTTTCTGCGTGACCGGGAAATGCTTTTTCCGCATCTGCGGCTGACGAAAGAAGAGATGAAAATTCAGAAAGAGCGCCTCGACGAGCTTGCAAAAATCGACCAAAGAAGCGAATATACCTCTCTGATCGCCGCCTGCAGCACGATGATCATCATTGCGGAACTGACGAAGTCGTATGCCGACCGCCGTCAAGCCGGGGACGGCGAGGAAAACGACGATCTTTTCCGTCACTGCGTGCATATGATGTTTGCGGAACAAACCAATATGACCGTGGACAGTCTTGCCAAGGAAGCCGGGATGTCCCGCTC
>CADBPA010000267.1 GCA_902796505.1 uncultured Ruminococcus sp. | reverse complement strand
TTGTCCCTTCGGGACAGTTATATTTCTTGCTGACGCGAGAAGTTATATGATATTCGCCTTCAAACTGCGCGAAGCGCAATATCACTCGTCCGAAGGACGAATATAACTGCAGCGCAATATAACTCGCCGCAGGCGAATATAACTGAAAGAAACCTGATTTGGTCTACCAAATCAGGTTTCTTTCATGGTGCGGGCAACAGGGCTTGAACCTGCACATCTGCGATATAAGATCCTAAATCTTACGTGTCTGCCAATTCCACCATGCCCGCAGAGATGATTCTATTATATCATTGAAGCAGACTTTTGTCAAGAGGAAAAGCGGCGGAAGAAGATTCTTTCGCCGTCCGTGAGGCGATCGGAAGAGCAATCGGTTCGTATTTTTCGGCTTTTCGTGCAAATGTACCAAAAGCGAAGCTCCTTTTCCGCGAAAATCTATAAAAGCGACAGATTTCAAAAAAAGCCGAAAAAAGTCTTGACAAAAAACACGGGACAAGTTATAATGGAATTACAATTGAACAGCAAGCGAATGAGTATAGGTTCGGATAAAATGGCCCGAATGTTTCTACCGCACGCCAAGTTGCGACTACTGATTCACGATCTGCAGGGATTTTTTTCTGCAGTTTCTATCGGTTTTTCAGCGTCTTGGCATTGCCGAGGCGCTTTTTGATTTCGCTTGCGAAAAAGAACAGGAGGTCGGCGATCGTGAGAGCAATGGAAGAAAAGATCCTTTCCGCAGGCAAAATTCTGCCCGGCGATATTCTCAAAGTGGACAGTTTTCTGAACCAGCAGATCGACGCGGATTTCCTTTTTGGCGCGACGGAGGAATTTTACCGGGCGTTTGCCGGCTGCGGTGTGACCAAGATCCTGACGATCGAGGCCTCCGGCATTGCGGTTGCCTTTGCGGCGGCTCTGCACTTTCACGTGCCGGTGGTTTTCGCAAAGAAGGCGAAGACCGCGAATATGTCGAAGGACGTCTACTGTTCGAAGGTAGAATCCTACACGCACGGCTGTACCTACGACGTCACGATCTCGAAAGAGTATCTTTCCGAAAACGATCGCATTCTGATCGTGGACGACTTTCTTGCGCGCGGCAGTGCGCTCGGTTGCCTGATCGACCTTGTCGGACAGGCCGGCGCCGGGCTTGTCGGCTGTGCGATCGCAATTGAAAAACAATACCAGGGCGGCGGAGAAGAACTGCGCGCAAAGGGCGTGCGCATCGAGTCTCTTGCAAAGATCGCCGCCATGAATGAAAAAGACGGAATCCGGTTTTGCTGATCATCTCGCGGGATTGCGCCTTTTTCCTTTTCCTTCGGTTTACCGGCTTTGCCTGTAAATAAATTTTATTTAGGAGGACATTCCGAAATGTTCAAGAAAATCCTTGCGCTTATCCTTGCGGCGGCTACCTGCCTCGCTCTCACCCTCTCTCTCGCTTCCTGCACGCAGAAAGAAGAAGAGAAGCTCGGCGAAAGCGAAGCGCTTCTCCCCCGCAACGCCATTGTGAACGACGTTACCGTTCCGTCCGATTTCAAAATCGGTCTGATCTGCCTTCACGATGAAAACTCCACCTACGACAAGAACTTCATCGACGCGTTCAAATCGGTCGTTACCGCTCTGAACATTCCCGAATCCAACTACTTCATCAAAACCCCCGTTCCCGAATCCAACGAGTGCTACGAAGCGGCGAAAGACCTTGCCCAAAAGGGCTGCAGCATCGTTTTTGCGGACAGCTTCGGTCACGAAGGTTTCCTGAAGCAGGCTGCGCAGGAATTTACGAACGTTCAATTCTGCCACGCGACCGGCACCAGCTCGAAAATTGCCGGCATCGATAACTTCCACAACGCTTTCGCTTCCATCTATGAAGGAAGATACGTCGCAGGCGTTGCGGCAGGACTCAAGCTCAACGAAATGATCGAGGACAAGAAGATCACCGCGGAAGAAGCCGTGATCGGTTACGTCGGCGCCTTCACCTATGCGGAAGTTATTTCCGGTATGACCTCCTTCTTCCTTGGCGCGCGCTCGGTCTGCCCCAGCGCGACCATGAAAGTCCGTTACACCGGTTCCTGGTACGATTACGACGCGGAGAAAGAGGCGGCAAACGCTCTGATCGCCAAGGATAAATGCGTCCTGATCTCCCAGCACGCCGACTCGCTCGGCGCTCCCTCGGCTTGCGAGGCGGCAGGCGTTCCGAACGTTTCCTACAACGGAAGCACCTATAACGCGGGCGAAGAGACCTTCCTGATCTCTTCCGCGATCAACTGGGCTCCTTACTTCAAGTACATCATCACCCAGGTCGTAAAGGGCGAGGCTATCGATACCGACTGGTGCGGCACCATCGCTACCAACTCGGTCGTTCTCACCGGCATCAACCAGGACGTCGTTGCGAAAGGCACGATGGAGAAGCTGCAGCAGGTCATCGCCGATCTGAAGTCCGGCAAGATCCACGTTTTCTCGACTGACAGCTTCACGGTCGGTGGCAAACATCTTGACGTTTATAACGCAGATATCGACGGTGATCCGGATACGGACGTCAACGTCATCCACGACGGCTACTTCGACGAATCCAACGCGGATCTCTTCCGCTCGGCTCCGTACTTTGATCTGATCATCGACGGCGTCACGAACCTGAATACCAATTTCGGTTGATCCGACCGGGATCTCCGATACGCCAAAGAACCGGAACCCCCTTCCGGTTCTTTGGACTACTTTTTGAAAGGGTGGCACTATGTCTGAAACTCTTGCTCTGGAACTGAAGGGCGTATCGAAACGCTTCGGAAGCATCCTCGCAAACCGAAAAGTGGATCTGCAGCTGCGCCGCGGAGAGATCCTCGCGATCCTCGGCGAAAACGGAAGC
Source organism: uncultured Ruminococcus sp. (assembly GCA_902796505.1). Taxonomy (GTDB): domain Bacteria; phylum Bacillota; class Clostridia; order Oscillospirales; family CAG-272; genus UBA1740. The sequence continues at coordinate 483 of CADBPA010000267.1, read as the reverse complement.
GGCAAGACCACTCTGATGAATATGATCGCCGGGATCTATTATCCCGACGAAGGAAAAATTTTTGTGAACGGGGAAGAGGCGACGATCTCCTCTCCGAAAGACGCGTTCCGATATAAGATCGGGATGATCCATCAGCATTTCAAGCTGGTGGACGTTTTCACCGCGACCGAAAACATTATCCTCGGCGCAGAGGATAAGAAGCGGTATCGCCTCGCCGCAGCGGAAGAAGAGGTCTCCGCGATCACGGAGAAATACGGATTTGAAATGGATCCCCGCAAAAAGATCTACAATATGTCGGTGTCCGAAAAACAGACGGTCGAGATCTTGAAGGTCCTTTACCGGGGTGCGGATATATTGATCCTCGACGAGCCGACCGCCGTCCTGACGCCTCAGGAGACCGCCAAGCTCTTTGCCGTTCTCGCAAGGATGAAGGCGGACGGCAAATCCATCATCATCATCACCCATAAACTCAACGAGGTGCTG
>CADBPA010000266.1 GCA_902796505.1 uncultured Ruminococcus sp. | reverse complement strand
GGCTGATCACCGTCAATTCCTGGAACGAGTGGACCGAAACGAGCTATCTGCAGCCGGACGATCTGTACGGCTACGGCTATCTCGACGCCGCAAAGAAGGTCTTCCTCGACGAAGAATGAGCCGCAGAGATCAAAAAAACTTGAAGAGCGGCGAAAACGCTTCGCTTTTACCGCAATGGTAAAAAACAAATAAAAAAGACTCCCCGACGGTTTTTTCGGGGAGTTTTTCGTCTTTTGCGCCGCTTATTCGTCCTCCGGCAGCGCGGCGAGGATCTTATAGAGGAGGGTATAGAGCGTTCCGGCTTCCTCTTCGGTCAGGCGCACCGCGCAGCCGATCTTTTCGGGAATTTCCAGCGCGCGCTCGCGCAGCGCCATCCCGGCGTCGGTCGGAGCGACGAGAAGCACGCGCTCGTCCTCCTTCGAGCGGGATCTTGTGATATAGCCCTTCTTTTCGAGGCTTTTCAGCACCGGCGTCAGCGTGCCGCTGTCGAGAAAGAGAAGTTTTCCGACCTCCCTTGCGCTGATCTCGCCTCTTTCCCAGAGGACCATCATGGCGATGTACTGCGTGTAGGTCAGATCGAGCTCGCGCAGATGCGGATGATAGAGATTGACAATCTCCCGCGCGGAGGCATAGAGCGGAAAGCAGAGCTGATTTCCGAGCTTCAGCGAATCGTACCGGCCCATCTTATGCGCCCGCCTGCTCTTTTTCGTAAGCCTCGCGCACGGCGATGGCGAGCTGGTCGGCGCAGGAGGTCGGCCGTCTGCCGCAGGTGTTGCCGCGCAGATAGCTTTCGATCTGTTCGACCGTCATGCCGTTGACCAGCTTGGAGATCGCTTTCAGATTGCCGTTGCAGCCGCCGAGAAATTCGACGTTCGACACCACGTCGCCGTCCAGATCGAAGGAAATGACCTGCGAGCAGGTGTATTGCGTTTTGTATTGATGTCTCATCCGAGAATCTCCTCCACTTTCTTCTGTACGTTCTTCATCGGCTCGGTCGGCTCGAAGCGCGCGACGATGTTGCCCTCGCGGTCGATCAGGAATTTCGTGAAATTCCACTTGACGTTGCCGTTGTTCTTGAAATCCTTGTCCATCTTCTTCACTACGCCGTTCATCACAAGCCCCATCGCGCCCTTGAATCCCCCGAAAGAGGTGTTCTCGGAGAGATATTTGAAGAGCGGATCGGCGTTTTCGCCGAGGACGTCAATTTTCGCAAACTGCGGGAAGGTGATGCCGAAACGGCCTTTGCAGAAGGTGTGGATCTCCTCGTCGCTGCCCGGCGCCTGATTTGCGAACTGGTTGCAGGGGAAGTCCAAGATCTCCAGCCCGTCCTTTTCGTGCAGATCGTAGAGGCTCTGCAGATCCTCATATTGCGGCGTGAAGCCGCAGCCGGTCGCGGTATTGACGATCAGAAGCACCTTTCCGCGGTAGTTTTCCATCGGAATGCGCTCGCCGTTTCTCGCAAGGATCGAAAAATCATAAATGCTCATCGTTTTTTCTCCTTTGATCAAATTCGATTGTGTTCAATTAAATCGCTTTGTCTCTATTATAGCATCCGCCGCGCGGTTTGTCAATAGGGAAGGCGAAAAAAGTGAGCGGATTTTCAAAAACGGTCGGCGTTCGGAAGAAGTCCGCCCGGCAGTGCGATTTTTCTCCCGGAAGCGGCAAGCGCAATTGGCGAGCGCAATCGGCGAGCGCAATGGACGAACGCAATCGGCGAGGACAATTTTTGCAATCCAAATCGGCAAAAGACGCAAGAAACTCCGGCTTGTAAAATCCTCGCTCTTGTGCTACAATAAAAATATAAAGGAAGAAAACGGAGGTTCCCTCATGAAAAAGATCGCCATTCTCGGCTGCGAAAATTCGCACGCCGATCAGTTTCTCGGTTTTATCCGCGATGACGCGCACTATTCCTCCCTCGAAGTCGTCGGCGTCTACAGCGTCGAGCCTGCGGCGGCAGAGCGGCTGGCGGAAAAATACGGTGTGCCGATCCTTCCCTCGCCGGACGCGGCGGCAGGGCAGGTGGACGGCTTGATCGTCACCGCGCGGGACGGAAGAAATCACTACCCCTACGCCGCCCCTTATCTCCCCTCCGGTATCCCGGTCTTTCTCGATAAGCCGATCACCTCGGACGAGGGAGAGGCCATCCGGCTGATGCGCGCCTGCCGGCAATACGGCGTTCGCCCGACCGGCGGATCGAGCTGCGTTCATATCGACGAGGTGCAGGACCTGCGCCGCGCCGTCCTGGAAAAGCGCGGCGGCGAAACGCTCGGCGGCGTCGTTCGCGGTCCGATCGATCTGCATAATTCCTACGGCGGATTCTGGTTTTACGCCCAGCACGTCACCGAGATCCTCTGCGAGATCTACGGCAGATTCCCGAAAACCGTCGTCGCCTCCCCCTCGGAGGACGGGGGGAAGATCACCGTTCTGTTCCGCTATCCCGCGTATACCGTCACGGCGCTCTTCACCGAGGGCTGTTACGTCTATTCCGCCGAACGCTTCTCGGAGGCGGGCAACGAGGGCGGCGTGTTCCCGGTCACCGGGGATAGCCCCTGCTTCCGCCGGGAGTTTCATGCCTTCTATGAACTTCTCTCGGGCGGCGCGCCGCGCCTGCGCGAGGAGGAACTCATCGCGCCGGTTTTCGTGATGGACGCGATCGCGCGTTCGATGAAAAGCCGCAAGGAAGAGGTCGTTCATCCGATCGTTTTGTGAGGATATGCTATGAAAAGTTTACAAAAAGACCTTTTAAGAGTCGAAATTTTTGATACCAGAGCCGAAATGGGCAGAAAAGCCGCGGAGGATATCGCGGCAAAGATCGCCGAACTTCTCGCCGAAAAAGAGGAGATCCGCATGATCTTCGCCGCCGCCCCCTCGCAGAACGAAGTCCTCGAAAATCTGCTCCGGCTTCCCATCGCGTGGGAGAGGATCCGCGCCTATCATATGGACGAGTATATCGGGCTTTCGGCGGACGCGCCGCAGGGCTTCGGCAATTTCCTGCGCGAGCGGCTGTTCGGAAAAGTCCCCTTCCGCAGCGTCGATTACATCGATCCGACGGCGAAGGACGCCGAAGCCGAGGCGCGCCGCTACGCGAAGATCGTCACCGAGCACCCGGCGGATATCGTCGTGCTGGGCATCGGCGAGAACGGCCATATCGCCTTCAACGATCCCCCGGTCGCCGATTTTGCCGATCCGCTTGCCGCCAAGGTCGTGGCGCTCGACGAGGTCTGCCGCACACAGCAGGTGCACGACGGATGCTTTGCCGACCTCGCCGACGTCCCCACGCACGCCGTCACCCTCACCGTGCCGACCTTGACGCGCGCGCCCTACCTCTTCTGCATCGTCCCGGCGCCCACCAAAGCCGCCGCCGTCTACGCGGCCGTCTGCGGTCCGATCGGCGAGCAAACGCCTGCCACCGCGCTGCGCCGCCATAAAAACGCGATCCTCTATCTCGACCGCGACAGCGCGGGGAGGCTTCCGCTGTGACCGCCCCGAATACCGCCGGCGACGGGATCGCCCTGTATTCCGACCGCGTCGTTTTCCCCGATTCGGGCGCCCCGGCGTGGATCACGATCGCGGACGGAAAGATCGTCTCGGTCGGGAAAAAGCCGGAAAATGCAAAGAATTGTTATGATTTTTCGGGGAAATATCTTTCGCCCGGCTTTATCGACCTGCATACGCACGGCGCCGCCGGATACGATTTTCTGAACGAAAACGCCGAAGGGATCCTCGCCGGCTGCCGCTTTCAGCTCTCGCACGGCGCGACGGCGGTCTGCCCCACGCTCTCGGCGGCGCCCTTTCCGAAGATGCGGGGGGCCGTCCGGGAGACCTCGCGCGCGATGCGCGTCGCCGCGGAGGAGGAGCCTCTCTCCCCCCATATCCTCGGCGCGCACCTCGAAGGGCCGTACCTCTCGCCGGCGCAGTCCGGCGCGCAATGCGCCGACTTCCTCACTTCGCCGCGCCCCGAAGAGTACGAGCCGCTGATCGAAGAGTACGCCCCGGCGATCGCGCGCTGGTCCTTCGCGCCGGAGCTGGACTCCGGCGGCAGATTCTGCCGCTTCCTCTCGGATCACGCGATCCTTGCGGCGATCGCCCATTCGGACGCGACCTATCCCGACGTCCTGCGCGCGGTCGAAAACGGCTGCCGCCTCGTCACCCATCTCTATTCCTGCACCTCCACCGTCACGCGCGACCACGGTTTCCGCTCGCTCGGCGTGATCGAATCGGCGTTCCTGCTCGACGAACTTTCGGTCGAAGTCATCGCCGACGGCAGGCATCTGCCGCCCGAACTGATCCGCATGATCGTGAAGATCAAAGGAAAAGAGCGCGTTGCCGCCGTCACCGACAGCCTCCATATCGCCGGCACTTCCGTCCGCGAGGGCGTGATGAGCGGCACTCCCTTCCTCGTTGAGGACGGCGTCTGCAAATTGCGCGACCGCTCGGCGTTTGCCGGCAGTATCGCCACGGCTGACCGCCTCGTCCGCACCCTCGTCTTCGACTGCGGCTTCCCCATCCCCGACGCCGTCGCCATGTGCTCGCGCACCCCGGCCGCGATCATGGGGCTTGCGGCAGGCGAGATCCGGGAAGGCTGCGCCGCCGACCTCGTCGTCTTTGACGAAAAAATCCGCGTCCACGGCGCGTTCGTCGCCGGAAAATATACCGCTTTTGCGTCATCCGAAAAAGGAGAAATATGATGAAGAAACTCAGACTCGCCGTCATCGGGCAGGGAAGGTCCGGCAGAGACATCCACGGCGCCTACTACCTCTCCCCCCGCAACAAGTTTTACACCGTCGCCTACGTCGTCGACCGCGACCCTGTGCTGCGCGCCGACGCGGCAAAACGCTACACGGGTGCCGTCATTCTCGAAGATTACCGCGAACTTTTCGGCAGGGAGGATATCGACCTCGTCGTCAACGCTTCCTATTCCGACGAGCATTATCCGATCACGCTCGACCTGCTCCGCCACGGCTTCCACGTCCTCTCCGAAAAGCCCTTCGCCGCGACGCGCGCCGAGTGCGACGAAATGATCGCCGAGGCAAAGGCGCGCCGCCTCGTCCTCGCCCCCTTCCAGAACACCCAGCCGGCGCCCTATTACCAAAACGCCCTCGCCGCCGTCGCCTCCGGCAAACTCGGAAAGATCGAGCAGATCAGCGTCCGCTTCAACGGCTTTTCCCGCCGCTGGGATTGGCAGACGCTCCAAAAGAAAAAAGGCGGCAGCGCCTACAACACCGGCCCGCACCCCATCTGCATGGCGCTCGGCTTCCTCGATTTCGATCCGAAAACCGAGGTCGTCTTCTCCCGCCTCGCCCGCCTCGCCACCTCCGGCGACGCCGAGGACTACGTCAAGATCCTCCTCACCGCCCCGGACCGTCCGCTCGTCGATATCGAGATCAACTCCACCGATCCCTATACGAACTATAATCTCCTGATCGAAGGCTCGCGCGGCGCGCTCCGCTCCACCACGAACGACTATACGATGAAATATTTCACCGACGGGGAGAATCCCCCGCGCCCGGTCGTCGAGTCCTCGCTGCGGAATGCGGACGGCCTCCCCTGCTATTGCTCCGAAAAACTCGTCACGCACGAGGAGTCCGGCCATTTCGATACCACCGCCTTCGACGAAGGCACCGCCGCCATCTACGAAAGCGTCTACCGCGCGATCACCGAAGGCGCCCCCCTCCTCGTTCCGCCCGAACAGGCGGCGATGACCGTCGCCGTCATCGAAGAGGCGCACCGCAAAAATCCCCTCAGCGTGATCTTCTGATCGCCGCTTCCCGAAAAGAGCCGCCGTTTTCCGGCTCTTTTTCGCTTTTGTCAAGCGTTGCGCTCTTTTTCTCTTGTCAAGCACTCATTTCGAAAAAATGCCGCAATGGACGCTTTTTCGAAATGGAATCGCCTCGAAGTTTGGGGAACTTTTCAGAAGGATTTCGATAAAAAAGTTCCCCAAACTGCCCTTTTCGGATTTTTTAAAAAATATTTGTCTGATTTCGTTATTTTTTTCGCATTGCTCTTGCAATTTTCTGTTTTTTGTGTTATACTATATAAACCATAAATCTTTTTTCGCGCGCAAAGCGCCGATCTGTCCAATCGATTGGACTTTTCGCCCGCCGGAGCGCAAACGGGAAAAGAAAAAACGTGGAAGGAGGCGGAGATATGGTGTTTCTGCTGGTTTATCTTCTGGTCAATACGCTGATCTCGGTCTCTTTGGAGAGGCGTAAGCTCAGGTCGGCGACCGTGTTCCACACGGCTGCCTTTGCGCTCATCGCGCTCCTGCTTCTGCTCGCCCACGGCAACGGAAGCCTCTTTGAGGCGCTCCTAGAAGGCGTGCTGCCGAGCGAAGTATACGGCGTGGCGTACCGCGCCCTGGTCGTCAAAGGGGTAGCGCTTGTCGCACCGCTGATGGCGATCGAATGGGTCGTCTCGCTGTCTTTCCTCATTTTCGGAGCGGTCGAGGTCGTCTCGATCCTCATCGCCCGCAAGAAAGCAAGGGAAGAGGCGGATTTCTCGCCCGCCGAAAGCCGGCGCTTCTTCGAGGATACTCTCCCGGCGCTTGCCCGGAAGATCTATCGGATGCAATGCCGGATGCGGTGTTGAACTCCTGTCGTTTGTTTCCATAGCCCCCGAAAAGGAGGCGTCCTTTCCCGCGCTTTGCCGGGAACTCTCGCCGGGCAG
>CADBPA010000265.1 GCA_902796505.1 uncultured Ruminococcus sp. | reverse complement strand
TTTGCCGCGTCCTTGGCGGCGACCGAAATCGTCACGTAGTCGTAGACGACGCCGTCCAGCGTTCTCTGCAGAAGCGGAAGCTCCACGCCGCCGTAGAGGACTTTCGTCACCTTCTTCTCTCCCTGCGGGAAGAAGATATTGGTGCGCAGTTCGGTCGTCAGCGTGATATTCTGCTTCACGCCGGAGAGACGGACGACTACTTCGAGCTTCGGAATGACGAGGCTGCTGAGTTCCTTCTTTTCGGCATCAAAGTCCTTACCGCAGACCGCGCAGTGGTAGTGGCCGAGCGTGCCTTCGCTTTCGTAGGTCGCAGGGACTTCTTCGATCCACTCGCCGTAGGTGTGTCCCTTCGCCGGGATGGTCTCGTAGGTCGAGTAGTCGCAGCGCGTGCAGGTGTCGTAGGGCTTGTAACCCGGCTCGGTGCAGGTCGCGTCCTTGCCGTCGTGGTGGACGAGATCATGTACAAGCTGTGCGCGATCGTAAGCCTCCGCAAAGGAGACCGTCACGTAACCGCTTTCCGCGTCGGCGATCAGGCGAACGTCCGCGAAATCGGCGTATTCGGCTTCGGCAAGGCGGAACTGCATCTTCTCCGCCGCCGGGACGACGATCTTCGCGCCGCTTTCAAAGAGGAATTCGACGGTCGCGCCCTCCGCGAAGGATCCCTCCGCCGTAACGGTGAAAATCAGATCTTCTCCGTGCGTGCGGGAGATTTCCGCGGCTTGGATCGAAAGATCCGCCGCTGACGCGGTATTTTCCTCAAGATAATTCCGAAGCGTCAGGATCGCCGCTTCTACGCTCGCTTCGCTCGCACGCGTATCCGAAATCAGATCGCGGAAGGCAAGCAGATCATCGTGCAGCGTCGTCCGATCCTGCTTTCTCGGAAGATTCTCCAGCGCTTCAACAGCCCGGTAGGCGTCGAGCAGGGCGGTCTTGTCGAGAGAGGAAGACATTGCGGTGGTGCAGACGATTTCTTTGATGGTCGCGCACGCGTACTTGCCGACGTACGGACTCTCGTCGAGATCCTGCGTGTTTTTGAAGGTGATGCGGACTTTACTTGCCGGAACGCCGTAAAGGTAGAAGGACGTGTGGTCGTCGGTAGCGATCAGAGGATGTGCGTTCACCAGCCTGATCCAGCTTCCGTTTGCGTAAACCTCTACGCTCGTCTCGTTGCTTCTGGTCGTTGCGACGCCGTTGACCTTCTCCGCGCCGTTTCTCCAATCGTAGATCGAGAGGTGATAGAGCGGGACGGTCCTGCCGAGATCGACCGTGACGGTATAGCCGCCTCTGGCGTTGGCTTCGGTATCCCAAACCGCGTAGCGCGTATTGAGATCTCCGTCAAAGGCGTTGATCGCCGGGAAATTCGGGTTGACACTTGTGGAGACGGCGATCTGATCCGCCGTCAGTCCCGAAAAGACGTTGGACGCGGGATCTTCGTTGGTAAGCGATACGCCGTCGCACTCGAATTCGTAATAGATGATCCGGGAGTTGCCGGCACTGTCGACCGCGGGATCTTTGGCGATGATCTCGATCTTTTCCGCGATCGCGCCGCCGAGATCGAAGGCAAGCCACTGATTCTTGATCGGGTCGGTCTGCCCCTTTACCTGACGGTAGAGTTTGATCGTACCGTCGGCGCCGCCGGTCAGCGAGAGATGGATCGCTTCCGTCCAGCTGTTGTTGCGATAGAGACGGACGATCAGCGTCGTGCCGGAAGCCATAGAAGCGTTGTCGCTCGTTCCGTAGTCATAGAGGCGGAGCGTATAGAGTTTCTGAGGACCGCCGAAGTCCATCACGGCGTCAAGGCAGGAATCGGCTCCGGTAGACTGCACGCGGATATCGAAATGCCCGGAGGTGTTCTGCTTGCCGTTTTCCATATAAGCGTATACACCGTCGGTCAAAGCCGCGTAAGACGGAGCGGTTCCGCCGTCCGCTTTGGAGGCGTTCTCCCCTCTCGTGAAGCTTCTGCCCTCAAAGACGTTGATCAAGTTTTCGCCGCCCGCGTTTGCGCCGGAAATTTCATATCCGGTACATTCAAATTCG
>CADBPA010000264.1 GCA_902796505.1 uncultured Ruminococcus sp. | reverse complement strand
CTGCCCGGCTCGGAGAAAAACTGCATCCCGGAGAAGAGGTCGGGAGCCGTCTTGCGGTAGAGCGGATCGTCAAAGCGGTCGTCGATCAGAACGACGATGCCGCGGTCGGTATCGGTGCGGATCACGCGCCCCGCCGCCTGAAACACCCGGTTCATCCCCGGATAGAGATAGGCGTACGCCTGCCCCATCTCGTATTTTTCGTCATAATACTCGGCGATCGCCTCGCGCTCGAAGGAGAGCGCCGGGATCCCGATCCCGACCACCACCGCGCCGATCAGCCGGTCTCCGGCGAGGTCGATCCCCTCGGAATAGATCCCTCCCATCACGCAGAAGCCGATCAGCATCTCGTCGGGTTTGCCGCGCTCAAACGCCGAAAGGAAGGCGCGTTTTTCTTCGGCGGTCATATTCTGCGTCTGCTGCATGACCCGCGCTTTCGGGTTTAATGCAATGAATTGTTTACATAACGCGTCGGAATAGGCGAAGGACGGCGAGAAGATCATATATTTTCCCGGCTTGGTATACGCCGCCGCGCCGATCAGCCGGCAGAGGCTGACGAGCGTTTTCTCGCGCTCGTTGTACCGCGTGGATACCTTGTCCACCACGGCGATGGCGAGGTTGTCCTTGTCAAACGGCGTGCCGACCGAGAGCATCCCTGCCGTCCGGTCGCCGCCGAGGCTCGCCCGATAGTATTCGAGCGGCGTGAGCGTGCCGGAGAAGAAGAGCGTCGCGCGGCCGAGCGAGAGCCGTTCGGCGATCGGCGCCGAGGGATCCACGCAAAAGACCTTCGCGCGCACCCGGTCGTTTTCGTAAAAGAGGAACAGCCGGTGTCCGCCGTCGAAGCGACGGAGAGCGTCGGCAAATTTTCTCGCCTCGTAGAGATAGTTTCGCAAAAAGCGCAGCCGCGCGTTCTTTTCCTCGTCCTTCGCGCCGAAGTTGACCGAAAGCTCCTCCTCGGCGAGCCCGATCACTTCGCCGATCAGCTCCGGCAGACCGTCGGGCAGGTAGGAAAGATGCGTCGCACCGATCTTTTTGCCCTGCGGATCGTTGCGCATCTCGTCTTTCAGATAAGGGAAGAGCAGATCCCGAAAGGCGCGCGCCATGCCGTCCGCCGTGCCGCGCAGGTCGGAAAATTCTCCGAGCGGACTGTCGTTCGGCGAGAGGAAAAACTCCTCGGCGATCTCGGCGGAGTAGGTCTCGCGCGCCCGGTCGGGCAGGTTGTGTGCCTCGTCGATCAGGAAGAGATATTCGCCGCCCGCCGTGAAGAATCGCCGGATATAGACCTGCGGATCGAAAAGGTAGTTGAGATCGCAGACCACGACGTCGCAAAGCTCGGCGTAGGTCAGGGAAAGCTCGTACGGGCAAACGCCGAAGGCATTCGCCGCCGCCCGGAAGTCGGGAAGCGAGATCACCGGTTTGTGCAGCCCGTACAGCGCAAGCGCCGCCTCGGCAATGCGGTTGTTCTTTGCGAGAGGGCAGAATTCCTTGCCGTCCCGGCAGACCATCTTCCGCTCGCAGCTGCGCTCCTTTGAGGAGAGAATGCAGGCGAGGATCTTTCCGCCCTTTTCCGCCATCTTCAGAAGGCATTCCTCGGCGGCGCGCGCCGTCGTCGTTTTCGGCGTAAAATAGAAGATCTTTTCGCACCGGCCGTCGCCCATTGCCCGGACAGCAGGGAAGAGCGCCGAAACCGTCTTGCCCGTCCCGGTCGGCGCCGAGGCGAAGAGCGTACCGCCCCGGCAGAAGGTGCGATAGCTTTCCTGCACGAACTCCTTCTGCCCCGGCCGCATCCTGCCGTAGGGAAATTTCAGCGCCTTCATCGAAGGCACGCGCTCGGTCACCCGCTCGATCTCCGGCGCGCCGAAGAGCGAAACCAGCGTAGAGCAACGCTTGAAAAAACGCTCGAGCGCCCCCTTGTCGAGATCCTCCTCGCGTACCGAACTCTCCCCGCCGTTCTCACGGCAGAGGATCAGCCGCAGTTTGGTCGGCACCTCTCCCTCCGCCGCCGCGAGCCACGCGAGCAGAAACCCCTCGCCGCGCGCCTGCGCAAGCTCCGCGCGCGTCGGCTTCTCCGGCGAACGCCTCGTCTCGGCAAGATGCGTCAGCAGACCGCCCGAAAGGTCCGCGATCCGCCCGGAAAGCCGGAACGCCAGCCCCCGTGCTTCAAAATCATAGGATACAAGCCTCGGAGAAGCCTCCGGCGCAAGCTCGGAAAGCGCCGCGCGCGAGCCTTCGGAAAACTCCGGCTCTTCCTCGTCAAACCCGACCTCGCCGGGCATCCCCCGCCGCGCCGTCGCGACGAATTCGCGCACCCCGATGAAGATCCTGCCGCTTTTCTCGTCATATCGCATCGCAAGCCCCTCCTTTCAATACGTCCTTGTTCAATCCGCTATCGTGTACGTGATATTTCTTGCCGATCCGACCCGTCGGATCTCTTCCGCTTGTACCATTTCGGAAAGCAGTCGGATCGCGGTCGGCAGCGAGATATTCAACTCTTTTTCCACGTCCGCTCTTGTTACGGCGCCGGACTTACGGATCAGAGATAAAATCATTTCCTTCTTCTCGTTCCGGGCAACGTTTTCCGCGTTATCGACGACGACCATTTTCGGCAAAGTGACCTTGAACGCATTGGGGGAACATTCAAAAACCGGCTGTTCTTTGCATTTTTCATAAGCTCGTTTGATTTTGGAAATGCCGGTTCCGTATGCTTCTATAAAATGCAGGCGATAAAAGATTTCCGCCAAGCGCTTATTCCGCAGATAGGAAACGCCGAGCATGATATCCTTCATTTCCACGCCGCGCATCAATCCGCCGAGCGACAAAACTTCGATCCGATCGTCAAAGACGCTGACGAGCGTATAGCCGCTCAGTCCGTAGTCTCTGTGAATGAAGGCGTTCAGAACCGCCTCGCGAAGCGCTTCCGTCGGATAATCCCGGATATCCGTTCGCTTGTAGGACTGAATTTTCGGGCTGCTCAATCGATTATAATGATCCAGCGCTGCCAAAAGATCGTTCAGCTGACGAAACAAGGATCCGGAAAACTCGCTTCTGTCCTGAAAAATTTCTTTCTCCGCTCCTGCAAAAACGGCGAATTTGATCTTGTGCTCGCATTGATCGGATAAAAGCAGAGCAAGATTGGTGTAGCAATTGTCTCGCCCGATGATCCCGAGCGATCGCTTCTGCGCTTCCGAAAAAGCTAATCCCGCATTCAGAAATTCCTGATCTGCCTGAATGAACGTCAGATCCTGCCGCAGAGAACGGGTTTCTTCATAGGAATCTCCTGTTGTTTCCCGGATCATGGATAAAATCGCCGTTTCCGTTGCCGGGATCGATGCCGTACCCTGACGAACGTATACGCCTTCCGGCCGTATTCCCTTGGAAGCAATATAATAAGGGGACATGCTTCCCTTGTTGATCGTCAATTTCAGCACGTCTTTTTCTTCCACCTTGACGCGCTCCAGCCGAACGAACATCATAACGTCCGGGCGTATTGTGCTTGTGATGTGATTGATACATTGAAGCTCTACCGCTTCAATATCGGATAACCCGACGACGGATCCGTCGTTGTCGATCCCGATCAGGATCTCTCCGCCTTTTGTATTCGCAAAGGCAATGATTTCTTTGTTGAGATCGTTGACAAATTGTCTTTTGTATTCGATCCGATCCGTTTCTTTCATTTTACTGCCGTCCTTTCCCGCAAAAATCAATGATTTCCATTTTCTGATAATCTAATCAAATCAAATCTATTCATGATTAGATTATATAAGATCAGAATCGATTTGTCAATCCCTTTTTTGAATTTGGTGTGAAAATGTCCGATCGTAAAAACGTTTCTTCTGATATATACCGCCCCGAGCGAACGCTCAAAGCGAGCGCAAAAAGAGAGGAAGAGGCGAACCTCTTCCTCAAAGTACGGTCAGCCGACCGTAAAATACGCGCGTCCGCAGGTCAATTTCCTTTGGAAATCACCCCGTCGGTGCAGGTGATCGTGTAAGATTCGGTGCCGTAATCCCAATCTGAACCTTTGTCGATGCGATTCCATTGATCGATCGTTCCCTGATATTTGATACTTGTCAATTTGTAGCAACCTTCAAACGCATGATATTCGATGCTTGTCACGCTGTCCGGGATGGTGACGCTCGTTAGACTGGAGCAACCTTGAAACGCATTATATCCGATGCTCGTTCCACCGTTAATTATAACCACCTGTAAATTGTCTTTCGAAATAGACGAAATCGCTATCGTTGGGATCGTCGCTGTTTGAATTGCATTGCAACTGTTGAACGCATCATCTCCGATGCTCGTCACGCTATCCGAAATGGTGACGCTTGTCAGACCGGAACAACCGTCGAACGCAGAACTTCCGATGCTCGTCACGCCGTTCCCAATAGTGACGTCTGTCAACTTGGAGCAACCGTAGAACACCGCTAATTCGATGCTCGTCACGTTGTCCGGGATGGTGACACTTGT
>CADBPA010000263.1 GCA_902796505.1 uncultured Ruminococcus sp. | reverse complement strand
CCGCTCACTTTCATCGATGCGAGGTATCCTGTCCTATGGAAACGTTTTTCCTGATCGTTTATTTTATCGGCATCGTCTCCTACGGCGTCTCCAGCGCCATGACGGCGATCGACCGCGAATGCGACCTCTTCGGCGTTCTTTTCATCGCCATCTGCACGACCTTCGGCGGAGGCATGGTGCGCGACGTCTTTCTCGGTATCCGTCCGCCGCTCTTCTTCCGCGACGAAAGCCTCGTCGACCTCGCCGTCTGCGCCGGAGCGGCGCTTCTGGTCTTCCTCTTCGCCGCCGCCATGAAGGAGACCTTCGTCCGCTACGAAAAGCAGATCTCGCGCATCAATAATATCGCCGACGCGATCGGCATCGGCGCCTTCGCCGTCTACGGCACGCGCGTCTCGATCGAAAACGGCTTCACCCACCCCTTCATCGCCGTCTCCATGGGACTTGTGACCGGCATCGTCGGCGGTATCATCCGCGATCTCTGCCTCAACGACGTTCCCTTCGTCATGCGCAAGCGGGTGTACGCCGTGGCGGTCGTCGCCGGTGCGGTCGTCTACTATGTTCTCGCGGTGTCGCTTTCGCTCGGCGAGATCGTCGCCACCATCGCCGGCATTCTGACCACCTTCGGGCTTCGCATCCTTGCGACGGTGTTCAAATGGAACATCCCGGTCGCCATCCGTTTCTCAAAGCTCGAAGTCGCGTCCCCCGGCGCAAAGCCCCGCAAAGCCCCCATCGTGCCGAACCGCAAGCAGAGGAAAAAGTGATCGCAAAAGTCCCCCGTCGGAGAACCGGGGACGCCTCGCCCACCGGCGTTTTCCCGGAAAACACCCGAAAGACAAAATATTTTTGCAAAACCCCTTGCATTTTTGCTTCCTTTATGATATAATAGCATTCGGCCTGTTGCTTTGTACTGTGTATGGCCTCGCTCCGTCCGGAAGATTTCCCTGCGTAGCCCGTGCTTTTCACCCGCACTTTCACAAGGCTTCGGGAGAAAAATTTACAGAAAGGTGAAGAACAAGATGATCACGAAAGAAGTCAAAACCGCGCTGATCGAAGAGTACAAGATCAACGAGAAGGACACCGGCTCGCCCGAAGTCCAGATCGCGATCCTGACCAACCGCATCAACGAGCTGACCGAGCACATGAAGAAGAACCCGAAGGACTTCCATTCTCAGAGAGGTCTTTCCAAGATGGTCGGTCACAGAAAGAAGCTGCTCTCGTACCTTGTCGAAAAGGACATCGAAAGATACAGAGCCATCGTCAAAAAGCTCGGCCTCAGAAAGTAATTTCCGGCCGTCGGGAAGCGGGAACGGAGTCTATTTTCGTTCCCGTTTTCTTGCAAAAATCAAACTTTTATTTACAAAAACACAAAAAAGAGACGGCGGAAGTAGCAATTCAATATGCTCCCGATCCCCGCGCCGATCGGAGGCATATCCAAGTGCTATGTTCGCCTCTCGCAAAGAAAAGGAGAAACAACATGGTAGAAAAATTCAAAACGTTCGACAACTACAGAGTATTCAGGTACGAGCTTGCCGGCCGTCCCCTCGTGGTCGAGACCGGGAAGGTCGCAGGGCTTGCCAACGGCTCCGCCCTCGTTCACTACGGAGAGACCACCGTTCTCTGCTGCGCGACGGCTTCCGCCGCTCCCCGCGAGGGCATCGATTTCCTTCCTCTGTCGGTCGACTATGACGAAAAGATGTACGCCGTCGGCAAGATCCCCGGCGGTTTCCTGAAAAGAGAAGGCAAGCCGAGCGAAAAGGCGATCCTTGCCGGCCGTGTGATCGACCGTCCGATCCGTCCGCTCTTCCCGAAAGACCTTCGCAACGACATCTCGCTGCTGCTTACGATCATGTCGGTCGATCCCGACTGCGCGCCGGAGATCACGGCGATGATCGGCGCGTCCATCGCCCTTTCCATCTCGGATATTCCGTGGAACGGCCCGATCGGCGGCGTTCAGATGGGCATCGTGGACGGCAAATTCGTCGTCAACCCCACCGATGAGCAGGCAAAAGCCTCCACCCTGCAGCTGACGGTCGCCGGCTCCGCCGAAAAGGTCGTCATGATCGAGGCGGGCGCAAAAGAGGTCTCGGACGACGATATGTACGAGGCCATTATGATCGCGCACGAGGAGATCAAGGGCATCGTCGCCTTCATCAATCAGATCGTCGCCGAGATCGGCAAGCCGAAGTTCTCCTATCCTTCGGGCGAGCTGGACCACGATATGTTCGACGAGATCTTCGCCTACTGCGAAGCCGCCGTCATGGAAGCGCTCGACACCGACGATAAGAATATCCGCGACGCGAAGATGCAGCCCATCATGGACGACATCGTAGCAAAATACGAAGAGAAGTACCCCGACATCAAGGTCGTTCTTCCCGAACTCATCTATAAGATCCAGAAGAAGATCGTCCGCCGCTGGCTGCTTGTGGACAAGAAGCGCGTGGACGGCCGCCGTATGGACGAGATCCGTCCGCTTGCCGCCGAAGTCGGCGTTCTGCCGCGCGTGCACGGTTCCGGACTCTTCACGAGAGGTCAGACGCAGGTGCTGACGATCGCCACCCTCGGCACGCTCGGCGAAGCCCAGAAGCTCGACGGTCTTGACGATGAGGACACCAAGCGCTATATGCACCAGTACAATATGCCCGGCTACTCCACCGGCGAGGCGAAGGCGCTTCGCAGCCCCGGCCGCCGCGAGATCGGTCACGGCGCGCTCGCTGAGCGTTCGCTGATCCCGGTCCTTCCGTCCGAGGAGGAGTTCCCCTACGCCATCCGCCTCGTCTCCGAGGTCGTCAGCTCGAACGGCTCGACCTCGCAGGGATCGGTCTGCGGCTCGACGCTTGCGCTCATGGACGCCGGCGTTCCGATCAAAGCCCCCGTCGCCGGAATCTCCTGCGGCCTGATCACCGCCGAGGACGGCTCTTGGGACACGATGATCGACATTCAGGGACTTGAGGACTTCTACGGCGATATGGACTTCAAGGTCGCCGGAACGCACAAGGGCATCACCTCCATCCAGATGGACCTGAAGATCGACGGTCTGACGCCGGAGATCATCAAGCAGGCGCTCGTCACCACCCATCAGGGAAGAGACGAGATCATCGACAAGATCCTCCTCGCCGCGATCCCCGAGCCGCGCAAGGAAGTCTCGAAGTACGCGCCCAAGATGTACACGATGCACATCAATCCCGATAAGATCCGCCTTGTCATCGGCAAGGGCGGCGAAACCATCCAGAAGATCACCGCCGACACCGGCGCGAAGATCGACATCAACGACGACGGCACCGTCTACGTCGCCGCCGTCAACACCGAGGCCGCCGACAAGGCGAAAGCCATCATCGAGGCGATCTGCTTCGAGCCGGAAGAAGGGAAGACCTACGAAGGCGTCGTCACCCGGATCATCCCGATCGGCGCGTTCGTCGAATTTGCCCCCGGCAAAGAAGGACTCGTCCACATCTCGAAGCTGCAGAACAAGCGCACCGAGAAGGTCGAGGACGTCGTCAACGTCGGCGATACCGTCCGCGTCAAATTCCTCGGCATTGACGAGAAGGGCAGAATGAATCTCTCGATGAGAGACGCGGAGTGATCCTTTCCGAGCCGCGTCAAAGAGCAAGGGCTGATTCCCTGTTTCGGATCAGCCCTTTTTCATTTGTTTTTCAGTTTTCCCGGAGAAAATCCCGCGTTGCGTTTGAAGAAAAGCGAAAAGTAATTCGGAGAGGAAAAACCGAGCGCTTCGGCGGCTTCGGAGACTGTACTGCCCGCCGACAGAAGCTTTTCCGCTTCCCGCATACGGAGGAGCGCGTAGTACCGCTTGGGGCTCGTCCCGGAAAAAGCCGCGAACAGGGATTTCATGGTCGCAACGCTGACGCAGGCCCGCGCGGCGATGTCGGGAAGCGTCAGATTTTCGCAGACGGCTTGCTGCATGACGCGCGCGACGCGGCGGTATTCCTCCGCCTGTTTTTCGGGAGCGGGACGCTCCTCGGGCGTATGCGTTTTTGCGACTTTGAGCAGAAAAGCCGTCAGATACGCGGCGGGGAGCGCTCCGTCCGAAGGTGATTGTTCGTCGTTTAAAAACCAACTGCGGGCGCGGTGAAAAATCGCCTCGTATTCTTCCGCCTCGGTGCGGTTCAGCGAAAAACAGCCGCCTGCCAGAATTTCGGGCAGCGCTCCTTTGTGTTCAAACGTCAGTACGAAAAAATGCGGCGCGGTTCCGCCGAAACTGCGGATGCGGTGAAATTCCATCGGCGCGTGCAGAATGAACTTCTGTGCGTTCAGAATATATATTTTTTCATTTTCGACGACTTCCACTTCTCCGGACAGCACGTAGACGGCTTCCCAGAAATTGTGCGCTTCTCCGTCAAAATGCGTACTTTTCTCCCACGTGTAATCGAAGACGGTGTTCAAGCGGGTGATCGTAAAGGGGTATTCCACGTCTTTTCCATTCATTTTTACACCAAAATCATATTTTTTTCAACGAAAATAATATATACATTCGTTTTTCGCTGTGCTATAATCATAGCAGAATACGCGGCGTTTGTCAAGAGGCCGCGGCGAAAGGGGAAAAATATGAAAAAAGAAATTTTAGGGAAGGTCAGGCTCTGTTACGTCGGGCTCGGCCGCAGAGGATTCGGCATGCTCGATCACTGCTTCTCCGAGATGCGGGACGTGGAGATCGTCGCCGTTTGCGATCTCATACCGGAAAAGATTGAACGCGCGGTCGCTATGCTGACCGGGAAAGGGCGTCCTGCGCCGGCGGTTTTTACCGACGCTGTCGGAATGCTGCGTGCGGTGGACGCGGACGCCGTCGTGATCATGACCGATTGGAACACGCATCTTCCTCTCGCGGCGGAAGCGATGCGCGCCGGAAAATATACCGCGATCGAGGTCGGATGCGCGTACGATCTTTCGGAATGCTTCGCTCTCGCGGACCTGTACGAAAAAACGCACGCTCCGCTGATGATGCTGGAAAACTGCTGTTACGGCAGGCGCGAGATGATGGCGCTCCGCATGGCGCGCGAAGGAATGTTCGGCGAGATCGTTCATTGCGCCGGCGGATACCATCACTATCTGAACGACGCGGAGCTTTTTCTGCGGCGCGCTGACGGAAAAGTCGATACCGATCATTATCGCGTTTACGATTACGCCGCCAGATGCGCGGAGCAGTATCCGACGCACGAACTCGGTCCGATCAGTAAAATTTTGAAGATCAACCGGGGCAACCGGATGCTTTCGCTTTCCTCTTTCGCCTCCAAAGCGTGCGGTCTGACCGATTTTATGAAAGACCGCGTCCCCGCCGATCATCCGCTGGCAGGCGCGCGATTCCGTCAGGGCGATATCGTCAATACCGTGATCACCTGCGCCGGCGGCGAGACCATTCTCCTCACGCTGGATACCACGCTGCCTCGCGCCTATTATTCGCGCGGATTCACCGTCCGCGGGACAAAAGGCATGTGCGCCGAATCTTCGGGAAAGGTCGCCACGTGGTTTCTCGACGGAATGGAGGAAGGCGTTTTCAACAACGAGCAAGAGACGTTTGCCCGGTATGATCATCCTCTGCATCGCGAGTACAGCGCGCTCGGCGAGCGCGGCGGGCACGGGGGAATGGACTGGCTCGTGGTACGCGCTTTCATCGAGAGCGTCAAAACGCAGACCGCACCGCCGATCGACGTGTACGATACGCTTTCCTGGCTTGCGATCGCTCCGCTTTCCGAGCAGTCCATCGCGCTCGGAGGAGCGCCGGTCGCCGTCCCCGATTTCACGCGCGGCAGATGGATGCGCCGTGAACCCGCCGCAGCGGGGAAGTATAGTCTGGATCTTGTAACCGAAGATCCGGATACTCCGATTTTTCCGTAACGTCCTCTCTGCTTTCTCCCCGCTTTCGCACTTCGCGGCGGTTTTTGAACTCCCCGCTTTCGCTCTTTGCGGCGGTTTTTAAAGGACGTAT
>CADBPA010000262.1 GCA_902796505.1 uncultured Ruminococcus sp. | reverse complement strand
CCGCCGAAGATCTCTCTGACGCCCACGCGGCGCGTCGGAAATATGCTGCATTTCGGAAGCGCGATCCCGGCGGCGCCGAGCGGATAGGATCGTCTTTTGCGCATAAATGCGCAGAAAAGTTTACAAATCAGCGAAAAACGGCGGATTTCGGCGCAGGCGAAGCGCAAAAAAGCCCTGCCGCGCGGCAGGGCTTGAGACCGGTTTTTTGAGATCCCGACGGATGAGATTGCAGGGCGATCATAGGGCGATCGTAGGTGCGGCGGCAAAGCTCGGCAAGCCTCTCTCCCGGAGAGCCTTTCGGAGTTCATTCCCCGCTTTCGCGGTCTTTGAGATAGGCGAAGCGGTCGATCTCCCGGAAGCCGTCGAGATTGCCCTTGCAGATGGCGCGGAAGATGCGTTTTCGCAGTCCGCGGTTGTCTCGTTCGAGGTCGCGCAGGAGCAGTTTCATATGTTCGCGCTCGGTGTTGTGATCCTCCGGGCAGGGGCTTTTCATCACCGGCAGGCGCTGTTTGTTCGCAAACCAGACGATCTCGTGCTCCTCGCAGTAGAGAAGCGGGCGGATCAAGGTCAGATCCCGGCGCGAAAGGTAGGTGACCGGCGAAAAACAGCCGAGCCGCCCTTCGTAAAAGAGATTCAGCATAAAGGTATCGACCACGTCGTCATAGTGATGTCCGAGGGCGATCTTATTGCATCCCAGCCGCTTCGCTTCGGCGTGGAGCGCACCGCGGCGCATTTTCGCGCAGAGCGCGCAGGGGTTGGTCTCTTTCCGGACGTCGAAGATGATCTTCGCAATATCGGTCGGGACGACGCGGTAGTCTGCGCCGCAGGCGCGGCAGAAGTCGCGGACGGCGGAAAAGTCCACGCCGGGGAAGCCCATATCGATCGTCACGCCGACGACCTCGTAGTGCTTCGGATAAAATTCGCGCATCGCGGTGAGCGCGCGCAAAAGGGCGAGCGAGTCCTTTCCGCCGGAAATGCCGACGGCGATGCGGTCGCCTTCTTCGATCATGCCGTAGTCCTCGACCGCGCGGCGGACGAGGCTCAGGATCTTTTTCATTTCGTTTGAGGACATTTTTTTCTCTCCGGGCATCAGAATGGCAAAAACCGTTTTCCCGCATAGAATGAAAGCAGAATACTTTCGCAACGGAAGGGGAAAGCGATATGGCAAACGCCATCAAAATTTATATCGACCAGGGGCATAACCCCTATGGATTCAACACGGGTGCGGAGGGCAACGGCTTCCGCGAACAGGATATTACCTACGATATCGGCGTGAGGCTCTACGACCTTCTTCGCGCGGACGGCAGTTTCAATCCGCGCCTCTCCCGCCCGACGCCCGAAACGATCCTCGGCACCGACAATTCCTCGGCGCTCCGCGTGCGCGTCGACGAGGCGAACGCCTGGGGCGCGAGTTCGTTCCTCTCTCTGCACACCAACAGCTCGACCAATCCCTCCGCGACCGGCGCCGAGTGCCTCATCTATTCGACCGCCCTGACCGCCACGCGCACGCTGGCCGAGCAGGTCCTCGCAAACCTCGTCGCCTCCACCGGACTGCGCAGCCGCGGCGTGATCGCAAGGCCGGACCTTTACGTCCTGCGCAAGACGAGGATGCCGGCGGTGCTGGTCGAAATGGGCTTCATCTCCAATGCGCAGGACGCGCGCCTGATGACCTCCTCGCCGGATCTTTTCGCGCGCGGGATCTATCAGGGACTGCGCAAATATTACGGCGTCTGCTGATCGGAAGAGCGGGGGCGTGTCGCGTTTTTCGGGCTTTTTGCGCGGCGCGCCGCCCCCATGCAAAGGTCAGGTGAGGAGGATGCTGTCGGTGTCGAGATAGCTTTCCGCCGAGGAGGAAGAGTCCACGCGGAAGGGGTGCGTCGCACCGCACTCCGGGCAATAGATCTCGATGCCGCCGGGAATGAAACGCAGGTCGTACCCCGAACCGATATGGCAGGGGCAGTCGATTCTGCCTTCCTCTTCGAGGTCGCGCATCAGGAAACGGATGCAGTCGTAGGCGGTGGGATCGGGAAGGATCTCGTCCTCCTCCATATCCTGCGGCTGGATCTCGCGCACGCCGTCCACGCCGAGGTTCTGCAGAAGCCCCGCAAGCTCCTCGCCGCTTTTCTTCACCGCCTCGTCCACCTGCTCGCGCTTGCCGATGAAGCCGACGTCCATCCCCGAATAGGGGCAGTTCAGCAGAAAGAGGTCGCGGCCGAAAAAGATGCCGTCCGAGACGGTGAAATTGTGATTCTGCCGGCAGTAGAGGCAGGGCACCGAGACGCGCAGCTTCTTGTCGCGCGTGGTCGAAAGGTCGAGCGCCGAGCCGCCGCAGGAGCATTTCAGGCGGACAAGCCCCGCGTGCAAAGCGAATTTTCCGGCAAAGCCGTACACCGCCGTGCCGCATTCCGGGCAGCGGTATGCCACCGTCGTTTCTTTGGATTCCAGAACCATATCAACTTCCTTTGTAAAGAATTATTTACTTTTTTGCGAATTTTTCGCTGTTCGAGCGCCGAGCAGCACTCTTTGCCGGGCAAATCGTACCTTTGCTCAAAGTTCAGTACCACACTTCGGAATGCACAGCGGAATGCCTTCCCCCAAGCGGGGAAGGTGACCGAATCATACTCCCGGTGACTCTATATCGCCAAAATGCGGAGAGCGCTTTTGATCGAAAAAGCAAGGAAATCGCATTGCCTTGTCTGTTTGCGAAAGCCGCCCATTACACCGTATGGGGCTAGCGTTTGCAAGCAAACGGCCCCGCCCGCTGAAGTCGGGCAAGCACTTTGTCCGATTTTATATCACT
>CADBPA010000261.1 GCA_902796505.1 uncultured Ruminococcus sp. | reverse complement strand
TTTCTCAGTCGATCGAATCGGGCAAGATCTTCGCCTCCGAAAGCTGGAAGGCGCTGACCGAAAACGTGAAGTCCAACGGCTCCACCCTGCATTTTCTCGGACTCTTCTCGGACGGCAACGTCCATTCGCATATCGACCACCTGAAGGCGATGATCTGCGAGGCGAAGAAGGAAGGCGTCCGCCGCGTCCGCGTCCATATCCTGCTCGACGGCCGCGACGTCGGCGAGACCAGCGCGCTCGATTACGTGCTTCCGTTCGAGACGTTCCTCTCGGATCTGCGCGACGAAAACTTTGATATCCGCATCGCCTCCGGCGGCGGAAGAATGAAGATCACGATGGATCGCTACGAGGCGAACTGGGCGATGGTCGATCTCGGCTGGCAAACGCACGTGCTCGGCGAAGGCCGTCAGTTTGCTACCGCCGAGGAGGCGATCACCGCTTATCGCAAGGAATACGGCGTCATCGACCAGGATCTTCCTCCCTTCGTCATCGCCGAGAACGGCAAGCCCGTCGGAACGGTCGAGGACGGCGACAGCGTGATCTTCTACAATTTCCGCGGCGACCGCTCGATCGAGATCTCCAAAGCCTTTGAAGGCGGCAAGGATTTCGATAAATTCGACCGCAAGCGCGTTCCGTCTGTCCTCTACGCCGGAATGCTGGAGTACGACGGCGACCTGCACATTCCCTCCCGCTATCTCGTCGCTCCCCCGGAGATCACCAATACCCAGACCGAGTATCTCGTCTCCGCCGGGATCAATGAATTTGCCATCTCCGAAACGCAGAAATACGGCCACGTCACCTATTTCTGGAACGGCAACCGCTCCGGAAAATTCTCCGAGGAACTCGAAACCTATGTTGAGATCCCCTCGGACGTCGTTCCCTTCGAGCAGCGTCCCTGGATGAAATGCGCGGAGATCACCGACCGGCTGATCGAGGCGCTCCGCTCCGGCAAGTATCAGTACCTGCGCGTCAATTTCCCGAACGGCGATATGGTCGGGCATACCGGCTCCTTCCTCGCCACCGAATGCTCGATGGAAGCGCTGGATCTGCAGATCGCGCGTATTCTCAAGGTCGTGGACGAACTGCACGGCGTCGCGCTGATCACCGCCGACCACGGCAACGCCGACGAGATGTACGAACTTGACAAGAAAACCGGCGAGCCGAAGAAGAACAAGGACGGCAGTTTCAAAGCAAAAACCAGCCATACACTCAATAAAGTCCCCTTCATCTTCTATGATAATTTCTACCGGGAGAGCTATTCGGTCAAGCTCGACCGCAAGGATTTCGGACTTTCCGACATCGCCGCGACGACCGTCAATCTCCTCGGATACGAAGCCCCCTCGATGTGGGACGAATCCATGATCGAACTGAAATAATACGGAGGATACCCCGATGAGCAAATTTTCCATCACCGCTATCATCCACGTCCGCGCCGCCGTCAAGGCATGGAAGGGCGAACTTTCCGACGTCGTGATCCGCGCAAGATCGCGCGACGAACGCAGGAAGGAAGCCGACGTTTCCTACCGGGATCTCGCCGATAAGGTCGAGCAGATCAACGAAGCCTATCTTCCCGCCGTCAAAGCCGAGATCGGCTCCTGCGGAACGATTCGCCGCAAGCTTTTCGAGAACAGCGCCGTCAAGACCGCGCGCAAGATCGGGGAAGAGCTGAAGCCCTACGGCATTACGCTGGACGAAGAAGCCGTCCGTGCCTTCTTCCGCTGATCCCCGGAGGCCGACGCCGTCTTTTCCCAAAACAAGAGCCGGAAACCGCCTTTCGCGGTTTCCGGCTCTTCTCGCCTCTCGCTTTTTTACCGGGCGGCGCGGCGCTCGGTCACCCTTCTGCGCCCCGTCCGGCCTGCCGCTCGTCCTCCAGAATGTAGGGCAGATCGATCGGCGTGGCAAGATGATCGACGAGCATCGAGAAAAATCCGTTGGCTTTCCGCTCGTCCGAAAAACAATCTTCCGCCTTCTGCGCGCTGATCCCGTCCGCACCCGCCATCTCGACCGCGACCGAGTAGAGCGGAAGCCCGAAACTCGCCACCCGGTCGGATTCGCGGACGGTAAGGCTGTAACGGTAGACCGCGCCGTCTCCCGTTCTTTCTTCCGCGCGAAGAAGCCTTTCGGAGCCTGCGGCTCCGCGCGCATTGGAATCTGAAAGTTTGATCTCATTTTCTTTGTTCATGTTGTCCATCCTGTGAATCTCTTTCTTTTCGTTTTTTTGAAGTCCGCGTTCTGCGGTGAAATTATTATACCAAAACGTCCGCCTTTCATGCGGTTCACGTTTGCGCGTCTTTTTCCCGACAAAAACCGCCTGAACTGCCGTATATTGCAAAAATTGCCTATCCTTTTCCGGAATCTCTGCTCTTTTGCCCGCAATTTCTGCTTTTACCGCCGAATTCCGCACAGATCGTCTTCCTTCTTTTGATCAAAAAGCGACTTTTTTGCAGGATTCTGCTGGTATTTTCCGGCCGATTTCGCCGAAAAATATGTTGAAAAAGGGAAGAAAATTCGATTTTTCACATTTTTCAAACGAAAGAACAATATTTTCAATTCAAAAAGAAAACGCTTTTTTTCGCGTTTTTGCAAACTTCCGCAAAGATCCCGATAAAGCGACGAATTTCTTTGTTTTTTACCATGATGGTAACGCTTTTGCCGGAATCCGAAAAACTTTTTCCGATCCTCTTGCAGTTTTCTTCCGGATGTGCTATAATCTTTTTTC
>CADBPA010000260.1 GCA_902796505.1 uncultured Ruminococcus sp. | reverse complement strand
GTTCCGTCAGGGGAGAAGCGTCGTTTGCTTCTGTGCAAAAATCATACAAAGAAGTATTCCGGCTTTTCGGGAAACCGGAGAAGAAAAGCCTTCTTTCGTTCTCATTTTAGCACACATTTTGCGTTTCGGGACGGGGGATGATTTCAAAAAGGCAAAGAAAAAAGCGGTGCGCCGGGAGAGGCGCACCGCAGGGGACATGCGGAAGGATCAGAGGGCGAAGAGTTTTTCGAGCGAGGCGATGCGGATCGTGACGGTCAGCAGATCCATCGACTTGACGAGATCCTCGTCCGAGGGGTAGGTAGGCGCGAGGCGGAGATTGCGATCTTCCGGATCGACGCCGTAGGGGAAGGTATCGCCGACCTGCGTCAGCTTGACGCCGGCTTCCGCCATCAGGGCAAAGACGCGCTTGGCGCAGCCGGGGAGAGTGTCGATCGAGAGGAAATAGCCGCCTTTCGGCTTCTGATATTCGAGGATACCGAGGCCGCCGAGATCGCGGTCGAGAATCTGCTCGGCAATGGCGATCTTCTTCCCTACGTTCTTTCCGAGCAGGCGCATATGCGCCATGACGCCGGCGGCGTTCTTGAAATAGGCGAGGTGGCGGATCTGATTGAGTTTATCGAAGCCGATGGTTTCGACCGAGATATATTTTTTCGCCTGCGCGAGGTTTTCGGGGCTCATCGCCATCATCGAGATGCCGGCGCCGGGGAAAGAGATCTTGGAGGTGGAGGTGAAATAGAAGATACGGTTTTGGTTGCCGTATTTTTCGGCTTCGGCGAAGATGTCGAGGAGGGTATCGCCGTTTTCGTCAAAATCGTGGACGGCGTAGGCGTTATCCCAGATGATGCGGAAGTCCTTGGCGGCGGTTTTCATTTTGGCGAGGCGGACGACGGTTTCGTCCGAATAGGTGTTCCCCGTCGGATTCGAGTATTTGGGGACGCAGAAGATGCCCTTGATCTTCGGATCGGAGGCGACGAGGCGCTCAACTTCGTCCATATCCGGGCCGGTGGGGAGCATTCTGACGTTGACGAGTTCAAAACCGATCGACTGGGCGATGCGGAAATGCCGGTCGTACCCCGGAACGACGCAGAGCCACTTCAAGCCCTCCTCCTTCGCCCACGGGCGGTCCGAGCCGACGACGCCGAAGACCATCGCGCGCATCAACGTATCGTAGACGAGCTGAAGCGAGGAGTTGCCGCCGATGAGGATCATCTCCTCAGGGATGCCGAGCAGGTCGGAAAAGAGTTTTTTCATCTCCGGAACGCCGTCGAAAATACCGTAATTGCGGTAATCGAAGCCGGAGGGGGAGAAGCACATTTCCCTCGTCAGGGGTGCG
Organism: uncultured Ruminococcus sp.; assembly: GCA_902796505.1. Classification (GTDB taxonomy): domain Bacteria; phylum Bacillota; class Clostridia; order Oscillospirales; family CAG-272; genus UBA1740. The sequence goes on along the minus strand of CADBPA010000260.1, from coordinate 669 downwards.
TCGAGAAGTTCCTGCGTCATATCGAGCTGCTCGGAATTCGGCTTGCCGCGCGAAAGGTCGAGCGACAGGTGCATCGACTTTTCCTTTTCATAAAGCGCGCGCAGGGCGGCGAGTTCTTTTTCGGCTTCCTTCGGGGAGAGAGACGCATAGGGTTTCATTTCGGGTTCCTTTTCCTTCTTTTTTGCATTTTGAATCTGCAAAAAATTCATTTTTAATTGAAATTTACCTATATTGTATCATATTTTGCAAGATTTTGCAATAGGAAATTGCAAAATATTCATTTTTGTTCACTTTGAACAAGTTTTCGGCGCATTCTTGCAAAAGAGTGGGCTTTGTGCTATAATAAAGAAGAAAGATCCGCCGAGGTCGCGAAATTCGGGCGGAATACTTGACAAAACCGAGAGTTTGTTTTATAATACAAAGAGATACTTTATCCAAGAAAGGATTCAATACAGTTTATGGCAGCAAACGAGAAAAAGTTCGTGGAGCAGATCACCTCGATGGACGAGGATTTTGCGAAATGGTACACGGACATCGTGAAAAAAGCGGACCTGATCGACTATTCGAGCGTGAAAGGCTGCATGATCATCCGGCCCTACGGATACGCCATCTGGGAGAACATTCAGAAGATCTTAGACGAGCGATTCAAGGCGACCGGAGTGGAAAACG
>CADBPA010000259.1 GCA_902796505.1 uncultured Ruminococcus sp. | reverse complement strand
GCCGTGGAGCTGATCAAGGAAGGAAAGGCGTACGTCTGCGATCTTTCCGCCGACGAGATGCGAGAATACCGCGGAACGCTGACCGAACCGGGCAAAAACAGCCCGTACCGCGACCGTTCGGTCGAAGAAAACCTCGATCTTTTTGAGAGAATGAAGAACGGCGAGTTCCCGGACGGCGCAAAGACGCTTCGCGCCAAGATCGATATGGCGTCGCCGAACATCAATCTCCGCGATCCGGCGATCTACCGCATCGTTCACACCTCGCATCACCGCCAGGGAGACAAATGGTGCATCTATCCGCTTTACGACTTCGCGCACCCGATCCAGGACGCGACCGAGGGGATCACCTTTTCGCTCTGCTCGATCGAATTTGAAAATCACCGCCCGCTCTACGAATGGGTGATCGACAACGTATTCGGAAAAGGCAAGCATATCGAGTTCCCGAAGCAGAGAGAATTTGCGCGCCTGAACGTTACGCACACCGTCATGAGCAAGCGTTATCTTCGCCAGCTGGTGGAGACCGGGCTTGTGGACGGCTGGGACGATCCGAGAATGCCGACGCTCTGCGGTCTGCGCAGAAGAGGCTACACCCCGGAGGCGATCTTCGATTTTGTCGCCCGCGCAGGAGTCGCCAAAGCATACAGCGTCGTGGATTACGAGCTTCTTGAGCATTGCATCCGCGAGGAGCTGGACGCGAAGGCGGATCGCCGCGTTGCGATCCTTCATCCGATCAAAGTGACCGTCACGAATTTCCCGGAAGGCAAGGTCGAATATTTCGATCTGCCGAACAATCCGCACGATCCCGAGCGCGGAACGCGCAAGGTCGCCTTCACACGCGAGTTGTATATTGACGCCGACGATTTTGCCGAAGTGCCGCCTCCGAAGTTCTTCCGGATGAAGCCGGGCGGGGAAGTCCGCCTGATGGGCGCCTATATCGTCCGCTGCGACGAGGTGATCAAGAATCCGGACGGCAGCGTCGCCGAGCTGCGCTGCACCGCCGATCTCGAAACCGGAAACGGGATGCCGACCGACGGCAGAAAGGTCAAAGGAACCATCCATTGGCTTTCCGCCGGGCATTCGGAAGATACCACGATCATGCTCTACGATTTCCTCTTCACGCTCGAAAACGTTTCGGATATGCCGGAAGGAAAGACCTTCGACGATTATCTGAACACCGCTTCGGTGACGAAACTGGAAGGTTGCAAGATCGAGCCGTCGCTCGCCGAAGCCGTACCGGGCGAAAAATTCCAGTTCGTCCGCACCGGGTATTTTGTCAAAGACACCAAGCATGAGAATACCTTCAACCGCATCGTCGGTCTGAAAGACAGTTTCCCCAAAGCCTGATCCAAAGGAGGAGTTGCCATGGAAGCCAAAGCGTTTTTCCGGCATCTCCTCTTTTTGATTTCGGTTCCGAAATGTCCGAGCTGCGGCACGCCGCTCGAAGAAGACGATCCCGCGCTCTGCAAAGAGTGCCGAAAATCCTATGAGGAGATCAAAGAGATCAACTGCTCGCTCTGCGCAAGGCGGCTTTCGCGCTGCAACTGTACCAACCGCCTGCTCGACCGTTCCTACGTTCACGAGCTGATCAAGGTGTATCGCTACCGTCCCCAGCAGCCGCATCTTCCGTCCAACGATCTGATCTACAGTCTCAAACGGCATTACCGCAAAGACGTGATCTCCTTTCTCGCGGACGAGCTTGCGGACGCGATCCGGGCGGGGATTCCGGATCTTTCCCAATATGCGATCACCAGCGTTCCGCGCCGGAGGGCGAGCGTCGTCCGTTATGGTTATGATCACGGGGAAGAACTTGCCAAAGCCGTGGCGAAGCGCCTTTCGATCGTTTACAAAAAGCTTCTTCTTTCCAAAGCGAAGAAGGCGCAGAAGAAACTCACCACCGATGAGCGGCGGGAGAACGCTTCCTGCGTTCCTCTTCGCGGAGCCGTCGCGCCGTCGAAATATATGATCCTCGTTGACGATATTGCGACGAGCGGTTCCTCTCTGGCGGCCGCGGCGACCGCTCTGCATAAGACGGGGGCAAAGAAAATCGTCGGCGCCGTCCTTGCGATCGCCTATAAAGAGCAAAACGGCGTCCGCAACACAAAGCCGATCGATATGTAGAAATTTTTGCGCAAAAAAAGGAAGCCGACGTTTGGAAAACGATCTTCGCCGGACTTCCTTTTTGTTTTTCTGTCGGTTGTTTTCTATCACTTATATTAAATGTAGAAACACTTATATTTTAAATGTAGAAAAAGCGCACGCCTCCGGAAGAGGTGTGCGCTTTGCGTTCAGGATCAGACGCTGAACTTGGTGTAGTTGAGTTTAACGCCGGGGCCCATCGTGGATGCGATCACGCAGCTCTTGATATACTGGCCTTTTGCGGCGGCAGGTCTTGCCTTGAGGACGGCGCCGACAAGCGTGTTGATGTTCTCAAGGAGCTTATCGGGACCAAAGGAGGCTTTTCCGACAGGGCAGTGAATGATGTTGGTCTTGTCGAGACGGTACTCGATCTTACCGGCTTTCGCTTCCTGAACAGCTTTCGCAACGTCGGGAGTGACGGTTCCTGCCTTCGGGTTGGGCATCAAGCCCTTGGGACCGAGGACTTTACCGAGACGG
>CADBPA010000258.1 GCA_902796505.1 uncultured Ruminococcus sp. | reverse complement strand
GAAAAACAAAACACGCCGCATATAATGCCGCGTGTTATTGCCGTTATGGTGACCCGTGGCGGAATCGAACCGCCGTTACAGCCGTGAAAGGGCCGTGTCTTAGCCGCTTGACCAACGGGCCGGATATGGTAGCGGAAGTCGGATTTGAACCAACGACCTGTCGGGTATGAACCGAATGCTCTAGCCAACTGAGCTATTCCGCCATGTAAAACTCAGCTCTTCGAGCCTCGCCATGATATTATATCACAGCCGAAAGGAAAAGTCAAGCGTTTTTTGAAAGTTTTTTCGACGAAACGCAAAAAACTTTTCGGGCGGAAATCGCCCCCGCTTGTGCCGTATCGTCCGGGGCGCGCACAGAGGCGCGCACAGCAGATCACAGCGTCAAAAAAACGGAGGCGGTAAAAACGCAAAGTGGGAAGCGGCAAAATCGAATCAAGCGTTTTTTGAAAGTTTTTTCGACGAAACGCAAAAAACTTTTCGGGCGGAAATCGCCTCCGCATATGCCGTATCGTCCGGGGCGTGCACAGAGGCGCGCGGAGCAGATCGCAGCGTCAAAAAAAACGGAGGCGGTAAAAACGCAAAGCGGGAAGCGGCAAAATCGAAAAATCAAAAACGGGATCGGCCGGTGAAGGGCTTCATTTCGCCGATCCCAGCGCAAAGCGGTCGATATATTCGCGGATCTCAAGCGACGTCGCCTGCAGTTCGGCGATAAACTCCTTCGGCGTGACACGCAGCGCGCCGTTTCCGAGAATGACGAACTGCTCCGCCATATCCGACGTCACCACCCGGACGACGTGTTCCGGGGCGATCTCGTGCGTGCTTTTTTCGATATACGCGTCCGCCGTCTGCGCCTCTTTGGTATAGACCACCGTCACGCCGCCGATCCGCTCGACCGATCCCTCGCCGCCTTTTCTGCGGTAGGCGTCAAAGACGAGGACGGTGCGGCATTTGCGGAAGGCGGTGTAGTTTGCCAGCATATGCGTCAGCATCTCTCTGCCGTGGGAAAGCTCGCCGTCGGCGATCTTTTTGAGCTGCGGCCAGGCGTAGATCAGGTTGTAGCCGTCCACGATCAGATATTCCTCGCCGCGCGGCTTCGGCTTTCTGCGCTTTTCGGGCTTCTGCTCCTCGGCGCGGTATTCCACCCGGTCGGCGGTCTTGCGCGGCTTGATCTTTCCGTAGGTCATCTCGAAAATGCGTTCGAGTTCTTTGTCGAGCGTAACTCCTTCGTGATAGGACGCCGTGCGCGGTGCGGCGTCGGTGCGCGCCGGGGAAGAGAGATCCTCCTCGGGGGTTTTCGCCGCCGTCGGATCTTCGGTGTGCATCATCCCGTCCGCCTCCTGCCAGGGAACGACGTATCCCGCGCCGTTTCTGCAAAAGACCGAGTGGGGCGTGGCGCGCAGATCGGTTTCGGGATCGTACCCGACCGAGGCGATCACCTCTTCGGCGTTGTGGCAGGGAATATATCCGCCGATTGTCAACAAAAGTTTACCTTCTCCGCGCGTATAAGCGCGCAGATCCTTCGCATAGGAGCGCATGGTGGCGACCGGGCAATTGCCGGTCAGGATCGCGGTATCCCCGTCAAATTCCGGGGGATCTGCGACGCCGCAGAGATTTGCGATATCGGTCATCGCGCGCCCGAGATGCTCCGCCGGAAGCTCGATGCGGAAATCGAAGGTCGGCTCGAGCAGGATCGATTCGGCCTTCATCAGCCCCTGCCGCACGGCGCGGTAGGTCGCCTGGCGGAAATCGCCGCCTTCGGTGTGCTTGAGATGGGCGCGCCCGGTCAGAAGCGAGATCTTCATATCGGTGATCGGCGATCCGGTCAGAACGCCGCGGTGTACCCGCTCTTCCAGATGCGTCAGCACCAGCCGCTGCCAATTCATCGCAAGCAGATCGGTCGGGCAGAGAGAGGCGAAAACGAGTCCGCTTCCGCGCGGGAGCGGTTCGAGCAGAAGCCGGACTTCGGCGTAGTGGCGCAGCGGCTCGAAATGCCCGTTTCCGACCACCGGGGCGGCGATCGTCTCGCGGTATAAGATCCTCCCTTCGCCGAAGGAAACGCGGACGCCGAACCGCTCGTAGATCAACACGGTCAGCACTTCCGCCTGAATATCGCCCATCAGATGCACCCGGACTTCCTTCGTCTGCTCGTCGTAGGCAAGCCCGAGCGACGGCTCTTCCTCGGCAAGCGGCAGGATCTTCAGGTAAGCGCCGTGAATATCCTCGCATCCGGGAAATTCCATCCGGTAATCGAGCACGGGCGAGAGCAGCGATCCGTCGTCCTGCTCGGTTCCGATCCCCATGCCGGCGTAGGTCGAAAGCAGTCCGGGGATCGCGACGACCTCACCGGCGTGCGCTTCCTTGACCGCCTTGTATTTTTCGCCCGAATAGAGGCGGATCTCTTCGATCTTTTCGCTCTCCTCCCTCTCCTCTCCGCCGTCCTGCCGGCGCAGACGAAGCAGATCCTTCGGGTGCAGAACGCCGCCGGTGATCTTCAGATAGGAGAGGCGGACGCCCGCGCCGTCCCGCGCGATCTTGTAGATCCGTCCGCCGAAGGGAAGCGAATCCGGGTAGGGATCGACGGTCAGCCGGTCGAGCGCCGCGAGCAGTTCGCCGACGCCGGAGAGCTTCAGCGCAGATCCGAAAAAGCAGGGGAAGATCCCGCGCTTTGCGATCGCGTCGGCGATCTCTTCGTCCGAGAGCGCACCCGTGTCGAAAAATCCGCGCATCAGCACCTCGTCCTCCGCCGCCGCGTCCTCGGCGAGTTTCGCGCGGTCGGTCTCGGAAAAATTCACACAGCGCGGCGAAAGCTCGCGGCGCAGCTCGTCCATGATCTCGGCGCGGTCGCGCATCGCAATGTCGGTTTTGTTGATGAAGAGAAAGACCGGAAGCCGCCTTGCGCGCAGAAGATGCCAGAGCGTTTTGGTGTGCGCTTGAACTCCCTCGACCGCGCTGATGACGAGGATCGTATAGTCCTGCACCGCAAGCGAACGCTCGGCCTCGCAGGAAAAATCGATATGCCCCGGCGTGTCGATCAGGGTGATATCGGTCTGCCCGGCGGTCAGAAGGGCTTGCTTCGAGAAGACGGTGATGCCCCTCTGCCGCTCGACCGATCCGTGGTCGAGATAACTGTCCCGACGATCGACGCGGCCGAGCTTTCCGATGCTTCCCGAAAGATAGAGCATCGATTCGGAGAGCGTGGTTTTCCCGGCGTCCACGTGCGCCGTGATGCCGACCGTCAGCCGTTTTCTCTTCTCGTTTTCCATTCGTCCGCTCTCCTTCCTTCCGGGATAAAAGGAGGGCTGCCGTCTCTGTGCGGCAGCCCGCTTGGTTTATTTTTCAATAATATGTAAAGTTTGATTTACAATAGAGTCGCACGCCGCGACGTCGGTGCGCCGCAGATTCATCAGCCGGCCGCCCATATTTTCGATCAGATTGCGCGGCGGAAGCGGAAGATCGCGCATCTCCTTCGCGTTGATCTGCTTGGATTTCGAGACGATCGAAAGATAGCGGTCGTAGATCGTGGAATTGAGCAGCGCGAAAAGCCCGTAGGCAAATCTCGCCGGGATCTCGGCGTTCTTTTTGCGCGTGTCGATGAAGTTGATCTTGTTGTGCGTGCTGATATATTCGTAGCTCGGCAGCTGCGTCGCCAGATACACGGCGCAGTTGAGAAACCGCTCGTCGCTCTTCGCCGGAACGCGCTTGATGAAGATCATATTCTTGTTGCGCTGAACCAGCGAGGGATTTTTCGGCGCGATGTACTGCTTCGGGATCGGGATCGGAAATTCCACCTTTCCGTTCTGCAGCGCGGCGGGGCGGATCAGGGGATAACAGCCGGCGACGCGGTCGGTGAAGAGCAGATCGCGGCATTTCGAGTCGATGACGAGCCCGGTGGACATTTTCAGCCCCATCCCCGAAAGCGTTTCGGGGAATTTTTCAAAGAAGCGGACGATCTTCGTGTCCTCTACGCTCTTCGGCAGCGTCAGCGTTCCGTCCCGGCGGTCTACCACGAAATCGTAGGGCAGCGGCGGCAGCGTGACGACGTTTTCGGGCTTTCCGGCGTCGGTCGAGGTCGTGATCGTGATCTCCTCCGGCGCGCCGGAGCGGACGTAGGAAAGAACGATCTCCTTTTTCAGCGGGATCGCGCGGCTTGCGTTCTTCCGCTTTCCGATAAACAGGTGGATCGCGCGCAGCGAAAGCTCCTCCGCCATCGCGCGGCGAAATTCGGTCAGCGAGGACGCGGTGGCGACCGTCGTCGGCAGAACGATGATCAGCTGACCGCCCTCTTCGAGATTTCTGCGCGCCGTCGCGGCAAAGAGATACGCCGCGCTGATCTTCAGCTGCGTCACGCCGCCGACGGCTTCGGCTTCCGCCGATCCCTTTTCGATCAGTTCGACCGGCGGCCGGCAGAGGATCAGGTCGAATTTATCCGGCTCCTGCCTGCCGAGGCGAACGGTGTAGTGCTTCTTCGAGTCGGTCAGATAATTCTCTTTATAAAGGGTGACGTCGAGCCGCACGTCGTAATCATGGCGCGCCTTTCTGCGGACGCGCTCGAGATTGTCCTCCAGCATCGGCAGAAAGAGCGGATCGTTTTCGTAGCAGGTCAGAAAGATGCGGTGAACGGCGGGCGCGCTCTTGCAGATCTGTTCCACGGCAGCCGCCGCGAGGATCCCCGTCCCCGCTCCGGGATCGAGAACGGTATAGGCCTCCCGCTTCTCGTCCGGAAGGAACATTCCCGCCATCAGGCGCGCGGTGTCCTTCTTGGTAAAAAGTCTCCCAAGACGAACGTTTTCGCTTTTCGACTGTTCCCGGATCAACTTTCCGGTGTTGCGTACCGCTAATGCCAGCATCGACGTGCTCCTTTCCGACGGAAAATCCGCCGAGGCGTTTCTGCCTCGTTTTATATGAATATATTGTAGCACATTTTTCAGGATTGTGCAATAGTTTTTGAAATTTTTTTGTAAAATCGTTGAAAAGCACAAAAAGAAGTGTTATAATATAGAGGAAAGAAAATAAGATAGGGAGCAGAAGTGAGACGATGCAAGATATGGAAAAGATGACCGCGAACCCATCGGCAGAAACTTCCGCCGCGCAGAAAGGCGACGAGAAGATCCGCCTGCGGATCCTGCAATGCGGCGATATTCATCTGGACGCACCGGTCGTCGGTCTTTCCGCCGAGAAGAGCGAGGAGCGCCGCCGCGCCCTGCGCAAGACCTTCGGCGACCTGATGACCTACGTGCGCGAACGGCAGATCGATCTCGTTCTCTTCTGCGGAGACCTCTTTGATAACCGCTACGCGACCAACAGCACCGCCGAGTT
>CADBPA010000257.1 GCA_902796505.1 uncultured Ruminococcus sp. | reverse complement strand
TGGGATCGGCGATCTTTGCGCCGGCGCGGAGGACGAGGCGCTCGGAGACGATCTCATCGACGATCGCTTCGGCGTATTTTCCGTGCAGAACGACGCGGGCGTTCTCCGGCAACTGCAGATCCGAAAGGACGGCTTTCGCGCCGAAGAGACGGAGGGCTTCCTCGCCGGAGGCGATCCGGCAGCCGTCAAGGATGACCGTGGAAGAGGAGAATACGCCGTCCACCGCGCGCGGCGCGGCGACGCGGATCGCGGGCGATGCGATTTTCAGCGAGGCGCCGCCGGCAAGATAGAAGGCGACGAGGTCGGCGACGACGCTCCCTTCCTCCTCTGTACTGTTGGTCAGCGTGAGCGAAGAGCCGGCGGAGAGCAGAAACGCGGGGGAGTCCCCCTCCGCAGAGACCGAACAGCCGGCGAGGTCGATCGCGAGCGTATGGCGGACGGGAAGCAGGATGCCGGAAGGAACGGACAGATCCTCATAGAGGACGAGCGAAAGATCGGCGCTTTCGCGCAGAAGAGCAGAAAGCGAGGAAAAATCGGTATAGGGGACAGAGTCTTCGCCGATCCGCGCGATAAAGCGGATGGGCGAGGAGGTATATTCGGCTCTCGCCGTGAGGCTTTTGCCGAAATCCGAAGGAGTGACGACGCCGAGAGCGCCGGAGGAGACGTCGGTGAAAATTTTTCCGTCAAAGCTGAAATGCGAAAAATCGTAAAGCGTTTTTCCGTCTGCGATCTGCGTGCGGAAGCTTTCGGGAATCGCGATCGGCTCGCCCCACGCGAAGGTTTTCCCGATCACCGCGTCATAGAGGCGGAAGGTCACCGTCACCTCCGGATCGTATTCGGAGAAGGCGACAAGCTCGCCGCTCTCCTGCGCAAGGGTGGCGGTTTTCAGGCTCGTTTCGTAGAGCGGAACGTAACCGTTTGTTTGCAAAACGATCGATTTTTCGATCGTGACCTTCTCTTCCATATCGGCGAAGAGGCGGACCGTGTCGCCGGACTGCGCCGCGGCGAAGGCTTCCTCTGCGCTGACGAACATCTGCTCGCCGACCGCCGCTTTATAGTTCTGCGGCGCTTCGTAATCGGTCGCGTAGACCGTGTCGGCGTGTCCTTCGAGCGACAGAGGAGCGGTGGCGGCGACCGTGGCGATATCGCCGGTATAATTCAGCGCGTATCCGCGGATGAGGACGTTATCGAAGCAGATGGTCACGTCGTCGTAGATCTTATCGGTCGGAACGCCCCAGCGGACGGTGTCGAAATAGGTCGCCGCGCTCGAGACGATCGAAGAATAGGTCGTGAAATACTCGCCGTCGAGATAAACGTGCGCCGAGCTTTTCGCATAGTTCGTCCCCGCCGAGTGATCGACCGTGACAACGAAGGTCACGTGAAACCAATCGTGGGCGCCGCCGACGTCGCGCGTGAGCTTGCCGGTGCTGTCCTGCACGTAGATCGTTCCGTCCCCCGTTCGCGCAGGCGGATATAGGTGGAGTTCGATTGGGTGAGGCCGCCGTTATCGTTGCGCGAGCAGAGGAAAACCGGCAGGCCGGTCGGGAAATGCGACTCGGTCATCAGGTCGAAATCCACCGTGAAATAGCTGTGGTTGTCGAGCCTGCCGTCGGTCTTGGAGGCATTGCGGCCGCTGAAATAGAAGCCGCCGAACGGATCGGTCTTGACGCTGCCGCAGTTTGTGGGATCCGAGAAGAATTTATAATACTTGTTGCCGTCCGGCGTGGAGCCGGTGGTCAGCGCGCCATATTTGATATTCGTTCCGAGCTGAAGCCCCGCGGGGCCGCTCGTCGTGGTGACCGGGATCTCTTCAAAGTCGAGCGACGATATCGTCTCGCCGCCTGCAAAAGCGCCGACGTCCGCCGACGCAAAAACGGCAAAGACCGGGACGAAAAGCACCGCCGTAAGCAGGAGAAAAATGATCCGGGAGAAAAATTTCATTCGCATAAATCGGATTCCTTTCGGGATGGGATCGCGCAAAAAACAGCGTGTGCGCTCCTCCGCGCGTGCGCTCCTCCGCGCAGGCGCGCGGGATCGCGCGAAGATCACAGAATAACTCTATTTTATTTTAGCATAAAAAAAGAAAACGCGCAATAGGCAAAACGCGCATTTTCTTTGTATAAATTTAACAAACCCCGCGCTCTCCGACGGAGGGCGCGGGGGATACGGATCAAATTCCGAAGGTATTTTTGAGATAATCGCGCGAGATCTTCGCGGCTTCCAGCTCGGTCATACCGCCGTAGGTCTTATCCTGCTCGACGATAACAAGATCGGTGCCGGCGTCCTCGCAGGCGGCGAGGACCTTGCCGAAATCCATGATGCCCTGCCCGAGCGGACGAAATTCAAAGCCGTTCTCCTCTTTCGACGCCTTCTTCGCGGTGCCGCCGTCCGTGCCGATCAGATCGTAGACCGGGCCGCCGCCGAGCGCCTTTGCGGTGAAGTCCTTCAGGTGGACGACCGGGACTCTGCCGGCAAACTGACGGATCTTTTCTTCCGGCAAAAGTCCGGCGTAGCGCACCCAGCAGGTATCGATCTCCGGGAAGATCTTATCCGCCGGAACGGCCTCAAAGATATAGTCGTGCAGATATTTGCCCTCGTAGGTTTCAAACTCGAAATCGTGGTTATGATAACCGAGCATCATGCCGTGGCGGGCAAAGAGATCGGCTTTCTCGTTGAAATCCTTCACGGTCGCGCCCCAGCCTTCGCCGCCGGCGAGAAGCGAGCGGTCGTGCCACGGAACGATCACGTACTTGACGCCGAAGCCTTTGAGATAGGCGACCGCGCCTTCGGGATCTTCGTTGAAGAAATCCAGCCGCTGATGGACCGAAACGCATTTGAGCGAAAGCTCGTCGAGCACCGCGCGGATCTCCTCCGACGTCTTGCCGTAGTAGCCGGCAAATTCGACGTATTCGTAGCCCATATCGGCGATCGCCTTCAGCGTTCCGTAAAAGTCCCGCTCAAGGGTGTTACGCACTCCGTAGAGCTGAATACCAACGTGAAATTTTTTCATATTGCTTCTCCGTTATGCAAGAATTTGCAAAGAATTGTTGGCAAAATCAGATCTCGGGAATGACGATCTTGACTTCTCTGCCCTTCTCGGAGGACTGAGCGATGGCGTCGAGGATCGCCTGATTGTAGAGGATCTGGCTCGACGGAACGGGGGCTTCGCCGCCGTTCTTGCAGGCGTCCACGAACGAACGGATCTTCTTGTCGAAGTTCGAGGGTGCGCCGGGTCTGTCGTGGATCATCGGGATCTTGGTCTCGACCTGCTTGCCCGCGACTTCGTGATAGATGGTGAGGTCGCCGCCGATCGAGCCGTTCCAGCACTCGGTGGAAGGAATGCGGAGGCCGCCCTTCGTACCGTAGATCAGCGTATCGCCGGAGGTATCCATATTCATTGCCCAAGCGATGCGGAAGTCGAGGATGATGCCGCCTTTGAGACGGACGAAGGCTGCCGCGAAGTCGTCCACGCCGAAGAGCTTCGCATATTCGGGATGACCGGTCGCAACGTAGTTCGAGTAGTTCGGATCGGTGCCGAAATACGCCGATTTGTAGCCCGAAACGGTGAGGGGCTTCGGATAGCCGATCGCGTTCAGGACCATATCGAGCGAATAGCATCCGATGTCGGCAAGAGCGCCGAGGCCGGCGGTCTTATCCTCGATGAAGGAGGTACCGAACGGAGTGGGGATGCCGCGGCGACGGCCGCCGCCGGTCTGGATATAGTAGATCTTACCGAGAACGCCGGACTCGCAGATTGCCTTGACCATCTTCATATTGTCGTCAAGACGCGGCTGGAAGCCGATGGAGAGGATCTTGCCGGATTTCTTTTCGGCGCGCATGACCTCGACGGCCTCCTCGGTCGTGACCGTGAAGGGCTTTTCGAGCAGGACGTGCAGACCTGCGTTCAGCGCCTGAATGGCGCAGGGAGCGTGCTGACGGTTATAGGTGCAGACCGAAACCGCGTCGAGCTTCAGCGATTTATCGTTGACCATCGCCTCGCCCGAAGGATAGCATTTGACGTTGTCAAGACCGTATTTCTTGAAGAACGCCTCCGCCTTGCCGGGAATAATATCCGCGCCGGCGACGATCTCTACGTCGGGCTGTTTGAGATAAGAATCCATATGCGAGCCTGCGATCCATCCGGTACCGATGATACCGATGCGGACCTTACGGCTTGCGTCGATCGTTTGTTTTTCCTGGTTGCTTTTGAAAGCATCAAGACTGGTTGCCATGTGAACTTTCCTCCTTTATTATGCTGATGATTTCAGCTACCCTTATTATACACGCCCGCTCCGCAAAAAGCAAGGCTTTTTGCGAAAAAGAAGCGACTTTTTTTCAAAAAAACCGGGCTTTCGGAAAGAAAAAAGCCCCATTTTTTTGCATTTTTCCGGATCGCGGACGAAAAAAGCGGAAAACGCCGCGGCGCCGTGAATTTTCCGGCGGTCGGTTTGTCTCGACCGCATAACATACCATTTTGTATTGTACCACAAAAAAACAAAAAAAGCAAC
>CADBPA010000256.1 GCA_902796505.1 uncultured Ruminococcus sp. | reverse complement strand
GATCAAATGGATTTTACAGAGGAAGAAATGCACATGATCGGTCATGTAAACGCAGAATTCTTTTTCGGGTTATAATTCAACAAATTCAAATTTGTCGGGATGACAAGCAGGTATCATTATGGCGCCCTTATACAAAAAACGCTTTTATCAATAGACAAAAGCGTTTTTTCAATGATATCCGTTCCTGACGGAGCGGATGATATCCCTTCGGGATGATATACGCCTGCGGCGTATGAAGGAACGGATATTGATACCGGCAAGGTCCGGCGTCTCTTCGAGCCGCTTCCGCACGGCAAAAAAGCGTGATCAAAATCACGCTTTTTTGTTTTGTAAAAACAAAAAAATCCATTCCATTCCGCCTTTTTTCGGGGCGGATTTTCTCGTTTTTGACAATTTTTCTTTACAAAATCAGCAGAAAAGCGGCGAGGGCGAGAAGAAGCGAGGCGCATTCGGAGAGGAGATTGACGGCGCTGTTATCGATTCGTTTTGCGCCGCGCTCGTATTCTGACGGCAGTCCGCAATGCGAGCGTTTTTCGGTCAGGGCGTGGCAGACGCGGCAGCGGTATTTGACCTGCAGGAGCGAGCCGAGCAGGCTGTCGAGGAGCGTTCCGAGAAAGGCGCAGACGGCGGCGGCGAGCGCCTGCCGCCATCCGACGAAGCCGAAGGCGAGCGCGAGCGCCGGCAGAAGGAGCGAGGCGGCGAGCGCCGCCGCCGTTCCGGGCAGAGACATTCCGCCGCTGATCCCCTTCGGTACAAATGCGCGGCGGAAGGGATCGTAGGCTCGTCCGGCGAGCGCGCCGAACGCGGAAGCGCAGGTGTCGGCGAACGCCTCGGCGACCGCGGAAAGATACAAAAGCGGCAGAAGACCGTCCGGGACCGAAACCCCGGCGGCGGTAAGGATCAGCGAGGCGACGGCGAGGAGCGTCGGGAGAGCGCCGTTGGCAAGCACCCGGCGAACGCCGCGCGCGCCGCTTGCGGACTCGTCCTCGTCCCGATCCGGAAGAGGGGCGATATGCTCCGAAGCGCCGCCTATCCGTTCTCCGATCCGCGCCGCTCTGCGCTTTCCGCGGCGGCTATGGAAGGCGGTGCGAAGCCGGTCGGTCAGAGCGCCGCCGGCGAGGAAGAGGAGCAGAAGGAGAAAGCCGGGATCGGCGAAGGCGGCGGTCACGCAGAGGTCCATCAGGAAGGCGGCGGCCGTCGCGGCAGGGGTGAGGATCTTCTTTTCGGAGACGATCCCGATCACGGCGGGCGAAAGCAGGATCGCGCAGAGGTAACGCGGCGTTCCGGGGAGGAAAAGAAAGGCGGTCGAGAGCGCGAAAACGCCGAGCGGAAGGCTGATATTGTCGAACCCGTGCGTCGTAAACAGCTCCAGAAGGGCGGCAAACGCCGCGACCGCGAGGCATTCGTAAATTCCGAGACCGAACGGGGAGACCGCCCGGAAGACCAGCAGTGAGAGGAAGGAGACGGCGAGGCAGGCGAGCGTTCCGAGGAGCGTTTTCTGCCGGAAGATCTTCGGATTTGCGCGCCGCACCGACATCCCGACCACCCCGGCAAGTCCGTCGCCGAGCGAGGTGCAGACGACCGCCGCGCCGAAGGGCAGGAAGGTCGCCGGAGCGATCCACGAGACGGCTGCCATCACCGTCATCGACACGCCGTACAGGACGGTGCCGTGCGCGTTTTCGCCGTCCGAGGACATCGCGCGGATGAGCCGGCGGCGGTCGTCGAGAAAGAGGAGCGCGGTAAAGATCAGGCAGACGGCGAACGTATGTCCGCCCGGACCGAAGAAGTACGCGAGGATCCACCATTCGAGCCCGACGAGGATATGCACGGCTTTCCGCGAATACTCCCGGCGCACGCCGAGCCTGCCGAGTCCCAGCGCGGCGAGCAGGCAAAGCCCGACGTACAGCGCGGAAAACAAATATCCGAGCGCGATCTTCATCTCCGTCCTCTCCCCTCCGTACCGCCGATCTCCGGCGGCTTGCATTTTTTCTCTTCCGTCGATCCCCGGCGGCTTCGTTTTTCCTATCTATTATACCCCTTCCCCGCGAAAAAGTCAAGAGCGCAGAAGAAAGCCGCGGCGGAGCGCGGTGCTATTTGCGAAGTTTTTTATCTTTTTGCGCGAAAAGATTTGACAA
This sequence comes from uncultured Ruminococcus sp., assembly GCA_902796505.1. Taxonomy (GTDB): domain Bacteria; phylum Bacillota; class Clostridia; order Oscillospirales; family CAG-272; genus UBA1740. The sequence goes on along the minus strand of CADBPA010000256.1, from coordinate 7,258 downwards.
TTCCGAAAAAATATGATAGAATAGAGACGGAACGTCCGATCCGCGCCTTCGGCGCGATGCTCGGGCAGGGCGAAAAACTCCGCTCCGCGACCGTAGGATCGCCCGGATCCTCCTTGCGGCGGCGTCCGCTCCGCGACCTCCTTCCGGCGCGCACCGCGCGCACGGCGCGATCTTCCGGCAGGGCGAAAAACTCCGCTCCGCGACCGTAGAATCGCCCGGATCCTCCTTGCGGCGGCGTCTGCTCCGCGACCGTATGATCGCCCGGATCATCCTTGCGGCGGCATCCGCTCCGCGGACTCATTCCGGCGCGCACCGCACCTGCGGCGCGATCTTTCGGCAGGGCGCAAGGTCGCCCGAAAATTCTACCGTCTGACAGAGGAGGCTACTCCATGAAAATGAAAAGAGGCTACTCCATGAACAAGAAAAACAGAACGAAAAAGGCGGCTTTTCGCCGCACGGGTGCGCTCTTGTGCCTTCTGCTGGCCGCCTTGCTCTGCGTCCTTTCCCTCTCGGCGTGTACCGAGGAGGAGCCGCCGGTCGACGTCGTCGAAGAACCGGATCCGGTGCGCGAGGGGACGAACAGCTCGCCCGACCTGCGCGACGATTACAAAATTCCAACCTATACCGACCGCGTGGCGATCACGCTGAAGCTTCCCGACCACTGCTCGCTGATGAGCGAAAACCCGGTCGTGCTGAAGCGCGGCGAGGACGCGGTCTTCAAGATCTTCTTTCACGACAACTATGTCTTCTCCTCCTCGCCGGACGGTCTCGTCTTTGAGAACGGCAATCTGGTGCTGACGAACTGCACCGAGGACGCGACGGTGACCTTCCATACCGCGAAGGCGACCGAGCTGTATTCCTTCGGCATGGTCGCGCCCGATCCGGAGGACGGCAGCGCGATCTCGACCGTCCGTTCGGGCAGCTACCTCGTCGGTCAGCAGATCACCGTGCGGGCGACCGTTTCGGGACACCGCACCTTCCTCGGCTGGTCGAACGGCGCGACGGTGGTCAACGGCGGAACGATGGTCTCCTTCTCGAAGGACTACACCTTCTCGCTCTCCGAGGACACGATGCTCTACCCGAATTTCCTCGTCGCGGGCTACACGGTCATCACCTATAACCTCAACGGCGGCGTTCTCGCCGACGACGGCATGACGCCGGTGGTGCAGACGCAGTTCGACCGTTCGGTGCGCCTCTGCCCGAACCTCACGCCGGATATCGGCAGCTTTGTGCGCGACGGCTACACCCTGCTCGAATATACCGAGAATGCGGACGGCAGCGGTCAGGCGGTCTGCCCCGGCGGCATCGCGGTCATCGACGATACGGCGCCCGGCGTGGTCTTTTACGCGCAGTGGTCGAAGTGGACGCCCGCCGAGGACTTCTCCTATACCTCCGACGGCGCGGCGGTCCGCATCACGAAATACAACGGCGACGCCGACGTGCTTTCCATCCCGGCGAAGATCGGCGGACTGCCGGTCATCTCGATCGCGGCGGGCGCGGTGGACGGCAAGAATTTCGAGACGCTCGTCGTTCCCTCCTCGGTCAAAGCGATGGACGCCGGCGCCTTCCGCAACTGCAAAAAATTCAACACCCTCTATATCACCGACTCCTTCACCGCCATCCCGGACAGCGCCTTCCAGAACTGCAACAAGTTCGCAAATCTCCGCCTCGGCGCGGCGGAACTGCCGCACTACCCGGTCAACGCCGAGAGCGTGGCGACGCGTATGGAGCAGATCATCAAATCCGATCCGAGCAAGCCGACCATCGTTCTCGTCGGCGGATCGAGCTGCCTCTACGGCATCTATTCCCCGATTCTCGAAGCCGGGCTCGGCGATCGCTACAATATCATCAACGCCGGAACGAACGCCGGCGGCACCGGTCTGCTCTATATGGAAGGGCTTTCGCATTATATGAAGGAAGGCGATCTCTTCGTCAACGTCCCCGAACTCGGCGCAAACCAGATGGGCGGCGTCTCGATCGTCTGGCGCACCTTCCGCGCGACCGAGGGCTGCTACAATCTCTACCGCTACGTCGATTTCACCCCCTTCACGACCTTCTTCTCGGCGATGAGCGAATTCAACACCTCGAAAGAGGCGAGAGGCGGCAACACCGCGCGCGCCTACGAGATCACCAACACCTCGCTCTCCGAGACCTACTGCGACCTTGTGGGTACGGCGAACGGCACGAACACCTACGAGCGCGGCAACAAGCCGATCGGCGTGGTGAGCGGCACGGCGAACACCCTGAACGTCAATATGATCAACAACTATGCCCGCCTCTACGAAAAACTGACGGCGAAGGGCATCGGCTTCTATTTCAGCTATCCGCCGATCATGTGCCTCTCGGACGAATACCGCGCGGCAAACCCCGGCGCGGCGGCGAACTGCTCCGACGCAAACCTGCTCGCCCTGCACGATAAGGAAGTGCAGAACTTCCCCTTCCCGGTCATCTCCGATCCGCGGGATTACCGCTTCTATGAGACCGATTATTTCAACTCGAACTACCACCTGACGGCGGAGGCGGCAAGAGTCCGCACCGCGCGCCTGCTCGCCGATCTCAAAGCGCAGCTGATCCGGGACGGCCTGCCGGTCGAATAACTCCGCCGCGCGAAACCAAAAGGGCTGTTATCGGCAAGGATACAGCCCCTTTTCTTTGAAAAGCTTTCTTCTGAAAAGCTTTCTTCTGAAAAGCTCTCTTTCGTGAAAGGATCGCCCGGTGCGCTCTCCTGCGAAAAGAGCCGCGGCTCCCATGCGGACGGTGCCATAGCGGACAGGCGAAAAGAGCCGCTGCGCCCATGCGGACAAAGCCGCAACGGACAAGCGAAAAGATCCCGGCGCCCATGCGGACGGTGCCATAGCGGACAGGCGGCAAAGCAAAAGAGCCGCGGCGCACCGCGGCTCTTTCGGGAAACTTTCGGGAAAAAGAAGGTTTACAGTTCTTCGCTCTCGGAGGACTTCCCTTCCTCCTCGCCGTCCTCGCTTTGCGTGATCTCCTTGCCGGGGATGACGATCCCTTTCGTCATCGCGCGCAGATTTTCCTCGTTTTTGCGCTCGGCGATCCTGCGGCGCGCGGCGAGAACGGCGGCAAGGTCCTCGGCGATCTGCGCCGAAAGCGCCTCGTTTTCGATGGTCAGGAATTTCTCGAAGGCGTCGGGATAGACGAAGGTCTTTTCCGCTCCGTTTTCAAAGCGGATCTTCAGATATTTACCGTTCTGCTCGGCGACCGTACCGCGGCCGAAGGACTTGTGAGTGACGATCTGATCGACTAAAATCATAGGTGTTACACTCCTTTTTTTGATAAAACGATCACGGCGTCCGCGCGGTTTCGCAGGGCAGACTTCACGGGGCTTCATCGAGCGCGGACAGGGTGTTCTGAATGGTAGAGCGCGGATATTATAGCAGATAAATATTACTAAATTGTGAATAAAATCGAAATTTGTACGATTTTTATAAAACTTTTTTCAATTTTTATAAAATTTCAAAGAAAAACCGACGAAAATCTCGGATCAGGGAAGAAAAGGAGACTATTTTGGCAAATCAAACCAATCCATCGGATCGCGCGGCGGCGCGCAAAAATCGCACGCGCCGGGGCGGGCGGGTGTCGATGCTCTCATATATGAAAGGCTACCGCCTCCCCTGCCTGCTGGCGCCGACCTTCAAACTGCTCGAGGCACTGCTCGAACTGCTCGTTCCGCTCGTGGTGGCAAGGATCATCGACGTGGGGATCGCCGAGGGCGACCTCTCTTTTGTGCTGAAAAACTGCCTGATCCTGCTCGCGCTCGGAGCGATCGGCCTCGGCTTTTCGGTGACGGCGCAGTACTTTGCCGCGAAAGCGGCGGTGGGATACGCCGGGGCGGTGCGGCACGCGCTCTTTGCGCACATCCAGACGCTCTCCTATCCCGACCTCGACGCCGCCGGCAGTTCCGCCCTCATCACCCGGATGACCTCCGACAGCCTGACGCTGCAGAACGGCGTCAACCTCGGACTGCGGCTTCTGCTCCGCTCGCCCTTCGTGGTGTTCGGCGCGATGATCATGGCGTTCACGGTGGACGCCGGGGCGGCTTCGATCTTCGTTCTGGTGATCCCGCTGCTCTTTGCCGCCGTCTTTGCGGTGATGCTCCCGTCGCTTCCGCTCTACCGCCGGGTGCAGGGGAAGCTCGACCGGGTGCTTGCGGCGACGAGGGAGGATCTCTCCGGCGTGCGCGTCGTCCGCGCCTTCCGCCGCGAGAAGGACGAGATCCGGGAATTTGAGCGGGAGAACGACGCCCTTGCCGGGATGCAGAAATTCGTCGGACGGATCGCGGCGCTGCTGAATCCCGTCACCTATATTCTCATCAACGGCGCGATCCTGCTTCTGCTCTATACCGGCGCGCTGAAGATCGACGCCGGCAGTCTTACGCAGGGACAGCTCGTCGCTCTCTATAATTATATGTCGCAGATCCTCGTCGAGCTGATCAAGCTTGCGAGTCTGATCATCAGCGTCACCCGCGCCGCGGCGTCGGGATCGCGCATCCGCGCGGTGCTGGAAACGTCGCCGTCGATGACCTACGGCGAAGAGGAGCTTCCCCCGGGGGACGGTCCCGCCCCGGCGGTGGTCTTTTCGGAGGTCTCGCTCACCTACCCCGGCGCCGGTGCGCCCGCGCTTTCGGGGATCAGCTTCACGGCGGCGGCAGGCGAGACGATCGGCGTCCTCGGCGGTACCGGATCGGGCAAGAGCTCGCTCGTCCGGCTGATCGGCCGCTTCTATGACGTGACCGGAGGACAGGTCTCCCTCTTCGGCAAAGACGTGAAAAGATATACCAAAAACGCCCTGCGCCGGGCGGTCGCGATCGCGCCGCAGAAGGCGACGCTCTTTTCGGGTACGCTGCGCGAAAACCTCGGCAGAGGCGACCCGTGCGCCGATGACGGGGAGATGCTCGCCGCGCTCGCCGTCGCGCAGGCGAAGGATTTCGTCCTCGAAAAGGGCGGGCTCGACCTGCCGGTCGGGCAGGGCGGAAGGAATCTTTCGGGCGGTCAGAAACAGCGTCTGACGGTCGCCCGCGCCCTGCTCCGAAAGGCGAGGATCCTGATCCTCGACGACTCCTCCTCCGCCCTCGATTACGCGACCGACGCGGCGATGCGCGAGTCGCTTCGGAAAAGCCTTTCGGGCGTGACGACCTTCCTCGTCTCGCAGAGAGCCGCCTCGGTGATGCACGCCGACCGCATTATCGTCCTCGACGAGGGGCGTGCGGTCGGGATCGGGCGGCATGAGGAATTGCTGCGGAACTGCCCGGTCTACCGCGAAATATACGAAACGCAGTTTTCATCCGGAAAGGAGGCGGGCGTATGAGCAAAAACGGCCAAAGCAAGACGAAGCGCGCCCCGGAGCAAAAATCGGTGCGCAAAGCCACCCTGCGCCGCGTGCTTTCGCTGCTTCGCCCCTACCGCGCGCTCATCCTTCTCTCGGCGGTGCTCGCCCTGATCGCGACCGCCCTCTCGCTCTCGCTCCCGATCCTCATCGGACGGGCGATCGACCTCGCGGCGGCGCCGGGTGCGGTGGACTTTCCGGGGATCTTCCGGCTGATCGGGATCTCCGCCGCCGCGATCCTGCTCTGCGCGCTCTGTAATTTTCTCGTCGGCGTCTGCAACAACCGCGCCGTCTACCATATCGCCGCCGATCTGCGCGCACAGCTTTTCGGCAAGCTTCAGCGCCTGCCGCTCTCCTATCTCGACGCGCATCCGCAGGGCGATATCGTCAGCCGGACGGTCAATGACACGGCGGAATTTGCCGACGGACTCCTGCTCGGCTTCACGCAGATCTTCACCGGCGTGCTGACCATCCTTGCGACCTTCGTCTTTATGCTCCTGCTCGACTGGAAGATCGCCCTGACCGTCCTGCTCCTCACGCCGCTCTCGCTCCTCGTCGCGCGATTTATCGGCAGGCATACCTACGAGATGTTCCGCGAGCGGTCGAGGATCACCGGCGAGCAGACGGCGTATATCGACGAGACGCTCTCCGGCGAGAAGGTCGTGCTGGCGTTCGGCGGCGAGGAGGACGCCGTGCGGCGGTTCGACGACGTCAACGACCGCCTCGGAAAATGCTCCCTGCGCGCCGTCTTCTTCTCCTCGCTCGTCAACCCGACGACGCGCTTCGTCAACAGCACCGTCTACGCGGCGGTGGCGTTCGTCGGCTCGCTGACGGCGATCCTCACGGTCGGCGGGGCGTCCGCCTTCAGCGTCGGTACGCTTGTGACGATGCTCGCCTATACCAACCAATACACCAAGCCCTTCAACGAGATCTCCGGCGTGCTGACCGAGCTGGAAAACGCGCTCGCCTGCGCCGCGCGGGTGTTCGCACTGCTCGACGAAAGCGAGGAGATCCCGGACGAAAAAGACGCGCTCGACCTCGGAGAAGCCGGGGGGCGTGTCGAGTTATCCGACGTTTCCTTCTCCTATCTGCCCGAACAGAGGCTGATCGAGGATCTCTCGCTCAGAGTCTCCCCCGGCGAGAAGATCGCCATCGTCGGACCGACCGGCTGCGGCAAGACCACCCTGATCAATCTGCTGATGCGCTTCTACGACGTGAAGGGCGGCGCCGTCTTAGTGGACGGGCAGGATATCCGCCGCGTCACGCGCGAAAGCCTGCGCAGAAACTACGGCATGGTCCTGCAGGAGACCTGGCTCAAAACCGCCACCGTGCGCGAAAATCTCGCCTTCGGCAGACCGGACGCGACCGACGGGGAGATCGTCGCCGCCGCAAAAGCCGCGCACGCGCACGCCTTCATCATGCAACTGCCGGACGGCTACGACACCGTCCTCGGCGGCGCCGACAGCGATCTCTCGCAGGGACAGCGGCAGCTGCTCTGCATCGCGCGCGTGATGCTCGCCCGGCCGACCATGCTGATCCTCGACGAGGCGACCTCCTCCATCGATACGCGCACCGAGCGGCAGATCAGCCGCGCCTTTTCCGAAATGATGCAGGGACGGACGAGCTTCATCGTCGCCCACCGCCTCTCGACCATCCTCGACGCCGATCTCATCCTCGTGATGCGGGACGGCCGCGTCGTCGAGCAGGGCAGGCACGAAGAGCTTCTCGCCAAAGGCGGCTTCTACGCAAAGCTCTACCATAGCCAGTTCTCCGCCTGAGATACCTCGGAACGCACCGCGATGAGCCTCCCTCCAGTAGACCGATTCTGCCGAAGCGCGAAACATGCCTTTGCTTAAATTCGGCACTAAACCTCGGAACGCACTATGTCATGCCTTCCCCGCTTGGGGGAAGG
>CADBPA010000255.1 GCA_902796505.1 uncultured Ruminococcus sp. | reverse complement strand
GGCGCCCCGATCGACTTGGAAGCCGACGGAGGGATCAACGCACAGACGGCGGAGTCCGTCCGGGACGCCGGCGCGAATATCCTCGTTGCCGGGAGTTCTTTCTTCCGTGCGGAGGACAGATCCGAGGCGATCCGCATCCTTCGCGGAGAATGATTCCACAGAAAAACACGGATCTTCCGATCCGTGTTTTTCTTATTCGGAAAAGTCCATATTCTGCTGTCCTTCGACGCCTTTTGGCGACGGCGCGGAAGAATAGGAGATCCCGAGGTGATCGTAGGCAAGTCTGGTCGCGCAGCGGCCGCGCGGCGTTCTGGCGAGAAATCCGATCTGGAGCAGATACGGCTCGTAAACGTCCTCGATCGTGATCGCCTCTTCGCCGATCGTCGCCGCCAGAGTTTCCAGACCGACCGGTCCGCCGCCGTAGTATTTGATGATCGCTTCGAGCATTCTGCGGTCGATATTATCAAGTCCGAGCTCGTCGATCTCCAGCGCGTTCAGGGCAAAATCGGCGATTTCCCGGTCGATCACGCCGTTGCCTTTGACAAGGGCGAAATCGCGCACGCGCTTGAGCAGCCGGTTGGCGATTCTCGGCGTTCCCCGCGAACGGGAAGCGATCTGCTCGGCGCCGCTTTTTTCGATTTCAATGCCGAGGATATCCGCCGAACGGCGCACGATCTCGGCGAGTTCTTTCGTCGTGTAGAGTTCAAGTTTCAGCAGAACGCCGAAGCGATCGCGCAGAGGAGTGGTCAGCTGTCCTGCGCGCGTCGTCGCGCCGACGAGGGTGAATTTCGGGATCGGGAGATGGATCGACTGCGCGCTCGGACCTTTTCCGATGATGATATCCACGGCGTAGTCCTCCATCGCCGGATAAAGGATCTCTTCGATCACGCGCGAGAGACGGTGGATCTCATCGATGAAAAGCACGTCGCCGTCGCGCAGATTCGTGAGGATGGCGACGAGATCGCCGGGCTTTTCGATCGCCGGGCCGGAGGTCGTGCGGATGCTGACGCCCATTTCGGCGGCGATGATGCCGGAAAGCGTCGTTTTTCCGAGCCCCGGAGGGCCGTAGAGAAGCACGTGGTCGAGCGGTTCGCCGCGCTTTTTCGCCGACTCGATATAGACCTTCAGGTTGGCTTTCGCCTTTTCCTGACCGATATAATCCTGCAGCGTTTTCGGGCGGAGCGAGTTTTCGACCTCGGCGTCCATATTTTCGTCGTATTCGTTGGAAACGATCCGATTTTCAAAATCGAATTCGTTGACTTGTTCCATCATAAATGATCGGTTTCCTTTCGCTTACTGCGCCATACGCTTGAGCGCCTGTCGGATCAGTTCTCCGGCTTGCTCCGCGGGATCCAGTCCGTCGAGCGCGCGCAGAGCGGTATTTTTATCGTATCCGAGGACCATCAGCGCTTCGACCGCCTCGGAGAGATGCCCGCCTTTCGGCAGGGGAGCGGCGGAGACCGCCGCGGTCACACCGTCCGCGCCTCCTTGTTCTTTGGCGATCTTGTCCTTCAATTCAAGGACGACTCTCGCCGCCGTCTTTTTTCCGATTCCGTTCGCTTTGGAGATCGCGGCGACGTTCTCGGTGCAGACCGCAATGGAAAATTCGCCCGGCGTCATGACCGAAAGAATACTCATCGCGGCTTTCGGGCCGATCCCGCTGACCGAAGTCAGAAGATTGAAGCATCTGCGTTCTTCGGTCGATCCGAAGCCGAAAAGCTCCACGCCGTCCTCGCGCACCGCAAGGTAGGTAAAGAGCTTGACCTTCTGCCCGAGCTTGCCTGCGAGCGCCTCGGAGGTCAGATAACTGACGGTCAGCTGATAGCCGACTCCGGCGCAGTCGATCACCGCAAGCGCGGCCTCTCTGTATGTAAGTTCACCGTTCAGATAATAAAACATGGTTTTCTCCGTTATCGGCCGTCTCCCGGTCTTACGCGCCGGATCGCCTTTTCCAGCTGCTCGCGCGGCAGGGTGAGATCCCTTGCGCAGCCTTCGCATCGGATGCGGACGTCGCTGCCGGAACGAAGAACGCGAAAGAGATTTCCGCCGCACGGATGCTTCTTTTTCATCTCAAGCAGATCGCCTTCGCGAAAGCGGGCGGGGCCTCGCGTCGTGTCCGTCATACCGTCCTCCGTGGCCTGTTGTACTTTAATTTCTATTTTAACATAAAATGCGGCGTTCGTCAATCTTTTTTCAAAACTTTTTAGGGCAGGGAGATTTTTTTCGGCAAAGCGGCCGCTTTTTCTTTTCTCATTGCGAAAAATTTTACAAAACTCTTTACTTTTTCGCCCGGATATGCTAAAATAATAAACTGATATATTATGTGCGTTTGCAGGAAGGAGGGACTCGCCGTGATCATTTTGGGGATCGACCCCGGATTTGCCATCGTCGGCTGGGGGGTGATCGAATCGGTGCGCGGCAGAGTCCGCCCGATCGCCTACGGCGCGATCACGACCCCGGCGCATACCGATCTCGAATACCGCCTCGCCATGATCGAGGAGGATCTTACGTCGCTGATCGAGAAATATCACCCGGACGAGATGGCGATCGAGGAACTGTTTTTCGATAAGAACATCACGACCGGGATCGCCGTCGCCGAAGCGCGCGGCGTCATTCTCTGTACGGCATATCGCAAAGGCGTTAAAATTCAGGAATACACACCGATGCAGGTCAAGCAGGCGGTCGTCGGCTACGGAAAAGCCGAAAAGCGGCAGATCATCGAGATGGTGACGAGACTCTTGGAACTTCCAAAGCCTCCGAAGCCGGACGATACGGCGGACGCCATCGCCATCGCCATCTGCCACGCGCAATCCCGCTCCTCGGCGATGGGAGCCTATTTCAACAAGCGATAAGGACAACGATATGTGGCTTTCAGATCAATGGAAAGATTATCAGATCCTCGACGCGTCCTCCGGTGAAAAACTGGAGCGCTGGGGAAAATATACCCTCATCCGTCCGGATCCGCAGGTGATCTGGAAAACCGAGAAGCGCGATCCGCTCTGGAAGGCGGCGGACGCGAGCTATCACCGCTCCTCCTCCGGGGGCGGCGCGTGGAATCAGAATCGTCTGCCGGAATCCTGGCAGATCGGATACGGCGATCTCACCTTCCGCATCCGTCCGATGGGATTCAAGCACACCGGTCTTTTTCCCGAACAGGCGGCGAACTGGGATTTCATGCGTTCGCTGATCCGCGGCGCCGGAAGAGAGATCCGTGCGCTCAATCTCTTTGCGTATACCGGCGGCGCGACGGTCGCCTGCGCAAAAGAGGGGGCTTCGGTCTGCCACGTGGACGCCGCGAAGGGAATGGTGGAATCCGCGAAGGAAAACGCCCGGCAGAACGGCCTTGCCGACGCACCGATCCGCTATATCGTGGACGACTGTAAAAAATTCATCGAACGCGAGATCCGCCGCGGAAAGAAATACGACGGCATCCTGATGGATCCCCCCTCCTACGGCCGCGGACCGACCGGCGAGGTCTGGAAGATCGAGGAGAACATCGACGAGCTCGTCGCTCTCGCGGCGAATCTGCTTTCGCCGGATCCGCTCTTCTTCCTGCTCAATTCGTATACGACCGGGCTTTCCGCATCCACCATGAAATACATCACAGACGTTCGTCTTTTATCAAAATTCGATGGAAAAAGCGAAGCAGACGAACTTGGCTTGCCGATTCGATCCACCGGCGGCGCGCTGCCCTGCGGCTCGACCGTTCGCGTGACCTTCGGAAAATGAAATCGTGCGGGAGTAAAGAATATGGAAAATCAAGATTATATCATCCGCGCGGAGCATCTGAGTTTCACCTACGAAGACGATGCGGAATCGAAAGGCAGTGAACGCCATCCCGCGCTTTCGGACGTCGATCTCTCGGTTCGCCGCGGGGAATATCTGGCGATCCTCGGCCATAACGGATCGGGAAAATCCACCCTGGCCAAGCTCCTC
>CADBPA010000254.1 GCA_902796505.1 uncultured Ruminococcus sp. | reverse complement strand
TCCTTCGGACGAGTGATATTGCGCTTCGCGCAGTTTGGAGGCGAATATCATATAACTTCTCGCGTCAGCGAGAAATATAACTGTCCCGAAGGGACAATATAACTTGAAAAATATAACTTCTCGCGCCAGCGAGAAATATAGCTGTCCCGAAGGGACAATTTTCAATCCCCGTCCCCGGAGCGGACTTGCCGCGGGATCAGCGCTTCCCCGATCTTCGGCGCAAAAGCGCGAGAAAAGATCGCCAGAGCGGAAAAGAGGAGCGTTCCGCCGAGGCAGATCGCCATATCGCCGATCGTATCGATCAGACCGAGATCGAGGTAGCCGTCAAAGGTCAGGCTGCCGCCGTCCTGAAAACTGATCGTCGTGCGGCGGATACCGTCTATGAGTTTCGCGTGCGCGTGCGTGCCGGAAAGATAATAGGAACGGAAGGAATATACGACCGTGTCCTCCTGAAGATCCGCGCCGAGGATCGCGCTGACCGAATACTCAAACAATTCCCACATCGCGGCGATCCCCATGGCGAAAGCAAACGCGAAAAGGAGGCAGGGCAGAAAATGCGCCCGGTCTTCCCTGCTGTGAAGCAAGCGTTTCATCCACCCGAAGCCGAACGCCGCCGCGAGCACGCCCGTGAGAAAGTGCTGAACCAGATCGAGGTAGGGGATGCGGACGTAAAGATCGTACGCTTTTCCGAGCAAGCCGAGGAAAATCAGCAGAAAAAGCAGACCGGAGAACAAAAACGGAGCGCGAAGCTTCAGCAAGGCTTCCGCGAGAAGAAACGCCGGAATAAAGAGCAGGAACAGAAAACCGGCGATGGCGCCTCCCATGTTCTCCTTCACGGCGAAGTAGATTCCCGTCATAAGGCAAAACGCGGCGTAAAGGGCGAGGAGGAAAGCGAGGGGGCGGTCGGAGAGCAGGCGGCGCTTGAGATTCTGAAAAACGTTCATTTTTTATTTCCTTTCCATGCGTGCTTTTTTATCATACATCATTTTGCGGCAAATTGCAACGGTTTAAACGGATTATGAAAAAATTCTCCGCGTTTCATCCGAACCGTTCCCGCAAATTTCGATCCGAAATTTACAAAGGCACTTGACTTTCGCACACGAATCTTTTATAATGGAAGCAACCGAACAAAAAAGGAGAGGTTCCATGAAACTCAATTCAAAAATTTTCCGTGACAAAGTATACGCCTGCTGGCTCGGCAAAAACATCGGCGGCACGATGGGAACGCCCTATGAAGGCCGCCGCGAAATGCAGGATATTCAGGGATTTGTGACCAAGCCGAACGAGGTCCTGCCGAACGACGACCTCGATCTGCAGCTTGTCTGGCTGAACGCCGTGGAACGCGTCGGGCCTTACGGTCTGGATTGCAAAAAGCTCAGCGAATTCTGGTGCAGCTTCATCGTTCCCTACTGGAATGAATACGGCATCGGCAAGGTCAATCTTCAGCGCGGTATTCCCGCCCCGATGTCCGGCGACTATAACAACAGCTGGAAGCATTCCAACGGCGCATGGATCCGCACCGAGATCTGGGCTTCTCTCGCTCCCGCCTGCCCGGATATCGCCGCCAAATACGCCGTAGAGGACGCGAAGGTCGATCACGGCGCCGGTGAAGGAACGATCGCCGCCGCTTTCGTTGCCGCGATGCAGTCCTCGGCTTTCGTGCTGAACGACGTGCGTTCCTGCATCGACGTCGCGCTCGGTATGATCCCCGAAAACAGCCGCCTTGCCACCTCCGTCCGCCGTGTGATCGAGCTTTACGACGCAAAGGTCGATCCGAAAGAGGCGCGCAATATCATCCAGCAGATGAACGCGGACATCGGAGACGGCTGGTTTGAAGCTCCCTCCAACGTCGCCTATACCGTTCTCGGACTGCTTTACGGCGAAGGCGATTTCAAGAAATCCATGATCACCGCCATCAACTGCGGTGACGACACCGACTGCACCGGCGCGACCGTCGGAGCGACGCTCGGCATTCTCTACGGCACAAAAGGCATTCCCGAAGACTGGAGCAGTTATCTCGGCGACGCCATCGTCACCATCTCGCTCAACCGCGCGGTCTGTCTGGATATTCCCGCAAACTGCACTGCGCTGACCGACCGCACCGTCCGACAGACGCCCGTGATGCTGATCGCCAACCGCGCGGACGTGGAGATCACCGACGGCGAGCAGCAGATCCCCGAAAACATTCTGGAAGTGCTGAAAGCCGACTGCCGCGTGGACCGCGATCTCTGCACCGGCATCAAGCATGAGCTTGAGAATCTCAAACCCTACTCCTTCACGCACGAATTCCTCTTTGCGACCGCGACCGTGATCTGGGACGGCGCGCCGGACATCGCTCCCGGCGAAAGCAAGAAGGTCACCCTTCGCTTCCATAACCACGATATGACGCTCGGCAACAATCCCTACAATCTCTCCCTGCGCTGGATCCTGCCGGAAGGCTTCACCGTCTCCGGCGGCAAAAACGCGCTCTTCCTCTGCCACGGCAATTCGCACAATCTTCTTGAAGTGGAAGAGACCTATACGATCACAGCAGGCGAGACCGTCGCTCCGATCAACCGCATCGCCGTCGAAGTCGTTACCGCTCAGCGCCCGACCGTCACGTATATCCCCCTGATCCTTCTCGGTTAAATCTGTTTCACAACGTCATAGGAGACAGTTATGGCTATCGGACAAAAATATCATATTTCGCTGAACGACGACGGAAAGTGGCAGGTCAAAGGCGAAAAGGCGGAAAAAGCGCTGAAGCTTTTTGACACGCAGAAAGAGGCGATCGCCTATGCCAAAACCGTCGCCGGAAATCAGGAAGGCAACATCGTCATCCACAAGGTGGACGGCAAGATCCGCAAACAGGATTATACGAAAAAATGAAGGATCCGATCCTTCTCTACCCCGCGTGGCTTTTGATCGCCTCGCTGATCGCCCTCTTTCTCTACGCGGCGGACAAGCGAAAGGCAAAACGCGGAAAATGGCGCACGCCGGAAGCGGTACTCCTCGGCATCTCCCTGCTCGGCGGGGGATACGGCGGATACGCGGCCATGTTTCTCTTTCACCACAAGACGAAACATTGGTATTTTCACGCGGTCAATCTGCTTTCGATCCTGCTTCACACCGCGGCGCTGATCGCGCTTCTGATCCAAAGACAATAAACGAAAATCACCTGCCGTTCCGGCAGGTGATTTTCATAAAAAAGAAAACTCAGACCTTTTTGCCCCAATCCATAATTTTATAAACGCCCCGGACGTAATCGCGGAAGGCTTCGGAAAGCTCTTCAAGACGCTTTTCGCCGGCAGGTTCGATATGGTAGTAAACGCGTACGCGGCTGGTGCAGACGATCTCCTTATGCTCGGAAATATAGCCGCTTTTGATCATACGGTAAAGCGGCGGATACAGAACGCAATCGGTCAGGGAGACCGCGCCGCCGCTCTTTTCGGCGATCTTCTGTTTCAGATCGTAGCCGTAGCAATCCTCATCCTTGAGAAAGCGAAGGATCATCATTTCAAAAGACGCTCTTTTGAGATTTTCGTTTACGAGATCTCTGGTGGTACTCATTGGTTTTTCTCCTGAAAGTGTCATTTCGGTAAAGTCTGTTTTCTTGTTCCGGGAAAGCGGCGCCGGATCGCTCCGGCGTTTTTGAAAGAGCTATTCAAACTCTTCGGCTACCCTTGTAAGCAGATCGCGGATCGGAAGGCGCTGCGGGCAGCTTTTCTCGCACTTTCCGCAGCGAATGCATTCGGACGCTTTTCCGTGATCGACGGTAAATTTATGATGATACGCGCCCCAAGGTCTGCCGCGGTATTGGATCTTCTGATTGTAGCAATCGAAAAGATCGGGGATCAGGATCTTTTTCGGACAGCCGTCCACGCAATAGCGGCAGGCGGTGCAAGGAATGGCGGGACGGGAATGCAGAATATCGCAGATTGCGGAAAACGAGGCGATCTGCTCCTCGGAATACGGAGAAAAATCGCGCATCGCCGAAACGTTGTCCTGCATCTGCTCCTCGTTTGACATACCGGAGAGGACCATAAAGATCTGTTCATAACTTGCCGCATAACGGATCGCGGCGGCGGCAGGGCTGACCTCATCGATTGCGGAAAGTGCCGCTTTCGCCTCGTCCGACAGATCGGCAAGAAGTCCTCCGCGTACCGGCTCCATGACCACGACCGGCTTGCCGTGCTTCACGGCGACGTCATAGCAGGCCTTGCTCTGTACGCCGGGATCGTTCTGATCGAGATAATTGAATTGAAGCTGAACGAATTCGACTTCCGGGTGATCGGTCAGAATCCGGTCGAGAATATCGGCGGTGTCGTGGAACGAAAGTCCGACGTGGCGGATCTTCCCTTCTTTTTTCAGTTCACCGGCGATCTCATACGCGCGCGCCTGCTGATATTTCGGATAATTGTTGCGGTTCTGCGCGTGCATCAGGTAAAAATCGAAATAGCCGGCGCCGGTAGATTCCAGCTGCGACTCAAAGAAAGGACGGACGTCCTCCTCGGTCCCAAAACAACTTTCCGACAGTTTATCGGCGAACAGAAAACTCTCGCGCGGATAGCGCTTGCAAAGGCATTCGCGCATCGCGATCTCGCTCTTGCCCTGAATATAGACGCGCGCGGTATCGAAGTAATTGAACCCCGCCGCAAGAAAAGCGTCGATCATCTTCGTAAACGCGGCGTAATCGACCTCATCTCCCTTCATCGGAAGGCGCATACAGCCGAATCCGAGTTTTCCCCGGACCTCTTCAAAGTGCTTTTTCATGGAGTAGCCTCCTGTTCTGCCACAAATTTTATCTGTTTTTTAGATTTTATCACGTAATTCCGAAATGTCCGCCATAATATAAGTCGGAGGAGTATCGGTGTTTTTCGCATCGTCGAGCGTGCCTTCTCCCGAAAGGACGAGGACGGTATCGACGCCGGCGTTATACCCTGCCGCAATATCGGTATACACACGGTCGCCGACCATCAGCGTTTCCTCTTTCGTGTAACCGAATTTCTCCATCGCGAGCGTCAGCATTTCCGGCCGGGGTTTGCCGATCACAAACGGCCGTCTCCCGGTCGCGCGGTAGAGCATCTCGCAAAAAGAGCCGCAGTCCGGCACATAGCCGTAGGAGGTCGGGCAGGTCCAATCGGGATTGGTGGCGATATAGTCTACCCCTTCTCCGAGGAGAATGCAGGCGTCGTCAAGTTTACGGAAGGTCAGCTCGGTGTCGTTGGAAATGACGAGGCCGCCGATGCCTTCGCACCGCTCGGTCACCGCGTCGATTCCGGCGTCCCGAAGCTGTTTGGTAAAAGACGCCGTCCCAAAGGAATAAAAACGTACTCCGGGATAATTTCGTTTCAGGTAAAGGATCGTCGCGTCGGTAGAGGTCAGAAAATCCTCTTCCGCGGCGGGAATCCCGATGCTTGCAAGTTTTCGGACGTACGCGTCTACGCCTTTGGAGGAATTGTTCGTCACAAAGAGATACCTTCCGCCCTTTTCGCGCACCTTGGCAAGAAAGCCGAGCGTTCCCTCAAAAAGCGTGGTATCGAGATAGATCGTCCCATCCATATCGAGAAGGAAAAACTTTTTTTCTTTTAAGGATGCCATAGCCTGTTTCCTTTAAAACAGCCGCCGGGGGATCACCGCTGGCGGCCGTTTATTTTGATCGGGGATGCGATCAGTCGTCCGGATATCCGTCCGGATTCTGTCTCTGCCAGCGGGCGGAGTCCTCGCACATCCGCTTGAGATCGTACTTTGCTTCCCAACCGAGGACTTTCTTTGCCTTGGTCGGATCGGCATAGCAGGTCGCGATGTCGCCGGGGCGGCGGGGTGCGATCTTGTATTTGACCGGCGAGCCCCACGCTTCGCCGAAGGCTTTGACCATTTCGAGGACCGAGTAGCCGTTTCCGGTACCGATATTGAAGCAGTCGACTCCGTGGAAGTCTTTGGTGAAATCGAGCGCCGAAAGATGCGCTTTGGCAAGATCGACGACGTGGATATAATCGCGCACGCCGGTGCCGTCCGGAGTGTCATAGTCGTTGCCGAACACCGAGAGGCATTCGAGCTTTCCGGCGGCGACCTTCGCGATGTACGGCAGAAGGTTGTTCGGAATTCCCTTCGGATCCTCGCCGATCATTCCGGATTCATGCGCTCCGATCGGGTTGAAATAGCGAAGGATGCAGACGGACAGCGCGGGATCGGCTTTGGCGCAATCGGTCAGAATATGCTCGATCATCAGCTTGGTCTCGCCGTAGGGATTGGTCGTCGAAAGCGGGAAATCCTCGCGGATCGGAACGGTTTTCGGCATACCGTAGACGGTCGCGGACGAGGAGAAGACGATGCGGTTGACGCCGTGCGCCTTCATACATTCGAGAAGGTGCAGCGTTCCGGTCAGATTGTTATGGTAGTAAAGCAGAGGCAGCGAGCAGGATTCTCCGACCGCTTTGAGACCGGCAAAATGGATCACCGAGTCGATGTCGGGATATTCGCAAAAAACGCGGTCCAGCGCTTCTTTATCAAGCAGATCGCATTGAATGAAGATCGGGCGCTTGCCGCAGATCGCCTCGATGCGGTCTACCACACAGCGCTTGCTGTTGGAAAGATTATCGACGATCACGACCTTTTCGCCGACGTTCAGAAGTTCAACGACGGTATGCGAGCCGATATAACCGGTACCGCCCGTTACGAGAATTGCCATGGGAATGCCTCCATAAAGTTCATACTTATATTTTCTGTTTTATTCGGGGAGAAGGGGCTGCCGCAAGCAATGCAACAGCCCCTTCGGTTTTATTCCGCGACGATCACGCTGACCTGCTTTTTGCCGCCGGCGATATGTTCAAAATGAACCTTGCCGTCCACAAGTGCGAAAAGCGTATCATCCGTTCCGATGCCAACGTTGGTGCCGGGGCGGATCTTGGTACCGCGCTGTCTCACGATGATATTGCCGGCGATCACGTTCGAACCGTCCGACTTCTTCACACCAAGGCGCTTCGATTCGGAATCTCTGCCGTTCTTGGTGGAACCGACGCCCTTTTTGTGGGCGAAGAACTGTAAACTCAGTTTCAACATCTGTTTATCCTCCATGTCAGATTTGTTTTCTTAAATCTCCCGCTCGACCTCTTTGACGTCGAGAAACTCATAATAATCTTCCATAAGATCCATGAGCTGGAAGAAATAAGATTGGATAAGGCCGGATACCGCGAATTGCTTTTTTTCGTCCTTCTCGTATTTCGGAAGGGCTGCCTTGACGGTCACGGTGATATCGGTCGTCTCATCGTCGATCTTATAATCCACGAAGGAATCGTAGGAGACCTCGATGGCGTTGACGATCAGCATCGTCATGGACGAGAGCGCGGCGCAAAGAATATCGTTGCCCGACTCGCCGTATCCCGTGTGACCTTTTTCTTCAAAGCCGTAATAGAATCCGTCGGCCTTATAAAAGGTAATGGTGGTCATGAATATCAGCCCTCGATGGTTTCGATCTGGATCTTGGTGTAATCCTGACGATGGCCGATCTTCTTCTTTTCGTTTTTCTTTGCCTTGTAACGGATGACGTCGATCTTCTTCGACTTGCCGTTCTTCAGGACACTGGCAACGACGCGGGCGCCTTCGACGCAGGGAGCGCCGACCTTCAGGCTGTCTCCGCCGACGACAAGGACCTGATCAAAGGTGACCTTCTCGCCCTCGGCAACACCAAGCTTTTCCACGAAGAGAACGTCTCCCTCGCTGGCTTTGTACTGTTTGCCGCCTGTTACGAAAATAGCGTACATGGATAGAACCTCACTTTCTTACGAAATCGCTACGGCAGGCGGTGGATGCCCACACTTTCGGAGCCTGATCATAAGCGTCAAGATATTTTATCACGCGCAGGGAAATTTGTCAAGGGTTTTTGCGAAAAAATTTTCTTTTTTTGAAAGTTTTTTACGAAAGCTCGACCACGCCGGTATAAAGCTCGTAATATCTTCCCTTCATCGCGAGCAGCTCGTCGTGCGTTCCGCGCTCGATGATCTCGCCTTTTTCCAGAACGAGGATCTGATCCGAATTGCGGACGGTCGAAAGGCGATGGGCGATGACGAAGGTCGTGCGATCGTTCATCAGGCGATCCATTCCGTGCTCGATATGCCGTTCGGTCCGGGTATCGACCGAGCTTGTCGCCTCGTCGAGAACGAGGATCGGCGCTTTGGAAAGCGCGGCGCGTGCGATATTCAGAAGCTGCCTCTGCCCCTGCGAGAGATTGGCGCCGTCGCCTTCGAGGACCGTGTCGTATCCGTTTTCGAGGCGCATGATGAAGCTGTGCGCCGAGGCGGTTTTTGCCGCCGCGATCACCTCGTCGTCGGTCGCGTCCGGTCTGCCGTAGCGGATATTTTCCCGCACGCTTCCGGTGAAAAGATGGGTGTCCTGCAGAACCATCGCGATATTACGGCGCAGATGATCGCGCTTGTATGCGGTCAGGGGGCGGCCGTCGATCGTGATCTCGCCCTGCTCCACGTCGTAGAAGCGGTTGAGGAGATTGGTGACGGTGGTCTTGCCGGCGCCGGTCGAGCCGACGAAGGCGATCTTTTTCCCCGGCTCCGCCGTAAGGGAGATATTTTTCAGAACGGTTTTCTCCGGAACGTAGCCGAAGGTGACATCTTTGAGAACCACTTCCCCGACGATCGGAAGCTCCAGCGCGCCCTCCGTATCCGGCGATTCGGGATCGGCGTCCATGACCGCAAACACGCGTTCTGCTCCGGCGAGAGCGGCGAAGACGGTGGACATCGTGTTCGAGATCATATTGATCGGCATCGCGAAATTGCGCGCATAGGTGGCGAAAACGGTCAGCGCGCCGGGCGTCAGTCCCGCGGTCACCATCAGCACGCCGCCGACGCCGACGGTGATGCCGTAGCTGACCTGGCTGGTGTTGCCCATGATCGGGCCCATGATGCCGCCCCAGAACTGGGCGTTGAACTGCTTGTCGCGCAGGTCCTCGTTGAGCGCGCCGAATTCTTCCTCGGCGTCCTGCTCATGGTTGAAGACCTTGATGACCTTCTGCCCCGAAACCGTCTCTTCGATGTATCCGTTCAGCGCGCCGATCGCCGCCTGCTGCGAGGAATAGTATTTCGAGGAATTGCGCGCGATCAGACCGCCGAGTTTCAGAAAGATCGGAATGAATACGACGGTGACGAGCGTCAGCCAGATATTGGTCGTCAGCATAAAGACGAAGGTGCCGACGAGCGTGACCACACCGGAGACGATCGAGGTCAGAGAACTGTTCAGCATCGTGTCGATGTTATCGACGTCGTTGGTGAAACGGCTCATGATCTCGCCGGTCGGGTGCGAGTCGAAATAGCGGATCGGGAGCTTCTGCAATTTCTCGAAAAGATCGTTTCGGATGTTTTCGACGGCGTGCTGCGAGACCGAAAGCATCAGTCTTCCCTGCAGCCATGAGCCAACGACCGAGACGAGATAGACCGTTCCGAGGATGATCAGCGCGCTGATGACGTAAACCGTCGCTTCAGCGGCGACCGATCCGGTCAGAGAGGCGATCAAAGAAGTATTCATGAAGGCTTCGATCACCGAGTCGGCGACCTTTCCGGCGGCGCTCATTCCGGCGCGGATGCTTTCCGCGGTCTCCGGAAGAACGGCGATCGCCAGACGGTCGATGATCGGGGCAAGCAGATAGGATCCGACGAGCGAGGTGACCGCGGTCAGAAGCATACAGAGCAGGACGACCGCGAGGCGGAATTTGTACCGCCCGACGTAGGACATCATCCGCTTGACGGTTTTTCCGACGTTCTTCGGCTTTCCGCTCTGCCGCGGTCCCATCGGACCGCGAGGCCCGTGCATTCTTCTTCCGGTCTGAGCCGGGGCGCTGTTATAGCGTTTTCGGAGTTCTTCCAGCGTTCTTGCCATCCTCACGCCTCCTTCCTATCTTCGGTCTGCGATTGATAGATCTCGCGGTAATCGCGGTTGTTTGCAAGAAGTTCTTCATGCCGTCCGACGCCGCTGATCCTGCCGTTTTCCATCACGATGATCTTGTCGGCTTCCATCACCGAGCTGATGCGCTGGGCGATGATCAGTTTCGTGCAATCCGAAAGACCGTCCTTGAGCGCCGAGCGGATGCGGCGTTCGGTCGCGGTATCGACGGCGCTGGTCGAGTCGTCGAGGATCAGGATCTTCGGCTTTTTCAGGAGTGCACGCGCAATGCAAAGCCGCTGTTTTTGTCCTCCGGAGATATTCAGACCGCCTTTTTCCAGAACGGTATCGTAGCCGTCCGGGAAGGAGGTGATGAATGTGTCCGCTTCGGCGCGCACGGCGGCTTCGCTGATCTCTTCGTCGGTGGCGTTCTCGTTGCCCCAGCGAAGGTTGTCGGCGATGCTGCCGGAGAACAGAAGATTCTTTTGAAGAACCATTGAAATGCCGTCGCGCAGATGCGAAAGCGAATAATCTTTGACGTTCACGCCGTCGATCAGCACTTCCCCGCCGTCGGCGTCGTAAAGGCGCGGAATCAGCGAAACGAGTGTGGTTTTTCCGGATCCGGTCGATCCGATGATCCCGACGGTCTCGCCCGGCTCGATGACAAGATCGATCCCGGAGAGGACTTCCTCCTCGCTGTTCTTGAAGTAACGGAAGGAGACGTTTTTCATCTCGATGCGCCCTTCGGTGACCGTCTTTTCGGGATACGCCGCCGTAAGATCCGAAAGATCGGGTTTTTCATCCAGCACCTCGCAGATCCGCTTTCCCGCCGCCATGGCGCGGGAGGAAACCATAAAGAGCATCGTAACGCCCATCAGCGAGTGCAGGATCTGGTTGACGTAGGCAATGAAGGCGGAGAGATCCCAGTACGGCATATCGCCGTTCAGCACCTCTTTATGCCCAGACCAGATGATGATCAGGATGGTCGCGTACATCAGGATATTCATGACCGGCGAAAGCAGGATCATGATCTTCATCGCGCCGAGGCCTGCGGTTTTGAGATTTTCGTTGGCGGTGCGGAATTTTTCGGTCTCATGATCCTCCCGCACAAAGGACTTCACCACGCGCACGTTCGTTACGTTTTCGCGGACGGTGGAGTTCAGCGCGTCGATCTTCGTCTGCATCCGCGCAAACCGCGGAAAACCGAGCGCGATCACACCGAGGACCGAAAGGATCGTCAGCGGAACGGTGACGGCGAGGATCGCCGAAAGCGAGGGATTGAGCAGGATCGCCATGATCAGCGCGCCGATCATAATGCCGGGCGCGCGCAGCGCCATACGCAGGAGCATATTGACGAAGTTCTGGATCTGCGTGACGTCGTTGGTCAGACGGGTAACGAGAGATCCGGACGAAAAGCGGTCGATGTTGGCGAAGGCGAATTTCTGAATGCCGTTATAGGCGTCGCGGCGCACGTCGGTGGCGAAATTTACCGAAGCCTTCGCGCCGAAATAGGCGCCGCCGATGCCGCCCGCCATCATCAGAAGCGCCGCCAGCACCATCCCGACGCCGAGCAGCACGGCAAGTCCGACCGAGCGCGCGCCGGTATCCGGATCGCCGTTCTCAAGCGCAAGCGCGAGCAACCGCGGCATCACGATCTCGCCGAGGACTTCGACGAGCATACAGATCGGTCCGAGGATAAAATATTTTTTGTACGGCAGGACGTATTTGAGCCAGCGTTTCATTCTTCGCCCTCCTTTTTTGCCATCATATTGCCGCGAAGTTTTTCAAGGCAGGCGACGTATCGGTCGATCTCCTCGTCCGAGAATCCTTCAAACAGCGAGCTGTCGATCGCCTGAAAGGTATTCCGCGTCTGATCGACGAGGCGTCTGCCCCGTTCCGTGATGTCGATCTCATTTTTCCGGCTGTCCTCGCCCGCGGTGCGGAGCAGATAGCCTTCTTTCTCAAGTTTTGCGAGCGCGCCGGTCACCGCCGCCGGAGTGATTCCGAGCTTTGCGGCAAGCTGTTTTTGCGAGGTGATCTTCCCCTTGCAGGAAAGCATCATCAGGATCATATGGTGCGTTCGGGAAAGTCCTTCTTTGGCGACGTGCGAATCCAAAAGATGGCGGTGCATCCGCTCGGTCAGGATCATCGCGTCCACCGCCTGCCGGATCTTTTCTTTGGTCGGCATATTCTTGTCCTTTCGTTAAGCGTTAAATAATTAACCGATTAACTATTATACACGTTTTTCCGCAAAAGTCAAGATTTTTCCCGAAAAAACTTGCGCGGCGGACGAAAATATGCTATAATGGCGACGGAGGCAGAACATATGAGAGAAAATACGACGTTATGTTATATTGAAAAAGACGGCGCATACCTGATGATGCACCGCATTAAGAAAATAAAGGATGAAAACCGCGACAAATGGATCGGGATCGGCGGGCATCTCGAATTCGGAGAAAGTCCGTACGACTGCGTGCGCCGCGAGGCGACCGAAGAATGCGGCCTTTCGCTCGACGCGCCGGAGTACCGCGGGATCGTCACCTTCGTGCAAAAAGGCGTGATGACCGAATATATGCACCTTTTCACCTGCAAAAAATTTTCGGGAAGGATGAAAGAGGACTGCGACGAGGGCGTTCTCGAATGGGTGAAAAAGGAGGACGTTCCTTCCCTGCCGATCTGGGAGGGCGACAAAATTTTTCTATCGCTTCTTCTGACCGAGAAACGCTTCTTCTCGCTCAAGCTGGTCTACGACGGCGAAAAGCTCGTCGGGCATACGCTGGACTTCGGCGGCGAAGAATAACGAAAAAAAGGTTGCTTTTCCGGCAACCTTTTTCCATAGAGAAATCTTACTCTTTCAGGAGTTTTCTTCTCTCCTTATAATCCGGCAGGACGGCGGCGACCAGCGCGTAAAACTTCGGCGAGTGATTCATCTCTTTGCGGTGGCAGAGTTCGTGAACGACCACGTAATCCCGCGCCGCCTCCGGGTAGAGCATCAAACGGTAGGAATAGGAAATATTTCCTTTGGAGGAGCAGGATCCGAAGCGCGTTTTTGCACCGGTAATTGTAATTCTGCCGTATTTTATGCCCATCATCTGCGCATAATATGCGGTTTTACCCGGCAGTTCTGCTTTGGCGAGGCGGCGGAGTTCCGTGATCTTCTCCGGCGTCAGCTCTTCCTCTTTCGTCTGTTTTTTCTCCTGACGGGCCATCGCTTTTTCCACCCACGCGCGATGGGAGAGAATGATGCGGTCGATCTCGTTTTTCGGGACGCCGCGCGGCGCGCGGACGATCAGTCTGCCGTCCCTGACCGAAAGCCCGACCGTTCTTCTTTTTGCATAGATCAAAGTGTATTCCATATCCGATCCTCCTCTTCTATTCTATCACGCGGCGCGGCAAATTACAAGAGGATCGGATCTTTTTTCTTCTTTTT
>CADBPA010000253.1 GCA_902796505.1 uncultured Ruminococcus sp. | reverse complement strand
TTCGAGATCTGCGCGTAGGCTCTCGGATAGGCGGCGGGCGTTTTCGCACCCTTTTCGATCACGATCAGCGCGTGCGCTTCCTCGCCGCCCGACGGTGATTTCAGGGGCGTGGGGATGACCTTGCCGGGCTTTCCGCCGAGCATCGGGATCGCGCGCTTGGCGGCGGCGAGTTCAAACGCCGCGTTCTTCCCTTTCATGGCGAGGAAGGCGCCGCCGACGCGGACGAGCGGCAGGCAAAGCTCGGCGAGGATCGGCAGTTCGGCGACGGCGCGCGCCGTCACGAAATCGTATTTCTCGCGATGTTCCGCATCCCGACCGAGGTCCTCGGCGCGCGCGACAAGCGTCCGGACGTTATCGAGACCGAGCAGTTCCGCCGTCTCTTTCACGTATTCGACGCGCTTCGCCGTGGAGTCCACCGCGAGGATATCGAGATCGTCGCGCAGGACGGCGAGGACGAGCGAGGGAAAGCCCGCGCCGCATCCGACGTCGAGGATCTTCGCCTTTTTCGGCAGGTGGGCAACGAGCGACGCGCAGTCGGCGTAATGATCGAGGACGATCTTCTCCGGCTCCTTGATCGCCGTCAGATTGTATTTTTCGTTTTCTTCCAGCATCCGCAGCGTCAGCCGGTAAAATTTCTCGCTTTTCTCCATGGTGAGCAGGCCGCCCATCCCGTTTTGCGAAAAGGCGCGGGCGAGCGCGGAGGAGAACGCCTTGCGGTCGATGTTTTCCATAAAAACCTCCGGGTGTTTTTCTTTTATTGTAGCGCATTTTCCGGGATTTGTCCATAGGTTTCGGGAAAAACGCACCCGATTTTCCGCGATTTTCCGCAAAATGCCGGATACGGCGAGCCTCCCCGCAAAAAAGAATGCCCGGATTTCGTCACTTTTTTAACAAACCCACTTGACTATACTTTCCTTTTGTGGTAAAATACCATATTGGAATTACAAATTCGCAAAAAGGAGAAACCACTATGGCAACCTACAACAAGAAAACGATTGAAGACGTACAGGTCGCAGGCAAGACGGTCCTCGTCCGCTGTGACTTCAACGTCCCGATGAAAGACGGCGTGATCACCTCGGATAAGCGTATCGTCGAGGCGATGCCGACCGTCAAGTATCTTCTCGCAAACGGCGCGAAGGTCATTCTTTGCTCGCACATGGGCAAGCCGCACAACATCTTCACCGAGGGCTTCGGTCTGACGAAGAAGGAAAAGAAGGCGGTCGAGGCGCTTCCTGCCGAAGAGCAGGCGGCGGCAAAAGCCGAGTATCTCGAAAAGGCCGTCAAGAGCGACAAGAAGAAACTGACGCTGA
The DNA here is from genome assembly GCA_902796505.1 of uncultured Ruminococcus sp. GTDB lineage: Bacteria > Bacillota > Clostridia > Oscillospirales > CAG-272 > UBA1740. Next base: position 1,793 of record CADBPA010000253.1, on the reverse strand, counting down.
AGCCGGTCTGCGTCCGCATCAACGAGCTGCTCGGCGAGGGCAGCTGCGACTTTGCCGAGGACATCATCGGCGAGGACGCGAAGGCGAAGATCGCCGCGCTGAAACCCGGCAAGGCGGTTCTGCTCGAAAACACCCGTTTTGACGCGCGCGAAGAGAAGAACGATCCCACGTTCGCAAAAGAACTCGCCTCGATGGCGGATCTCTTTGTCAACGACGCGTTCGGCGCGGCGCACAGAGCGCACGCATCGACAGCCGGCGTTGCCGACTATATCCCCGCCGTCTGCGGCTACCTGATCCAGAAAGAGATCTCGGTCATGGGTAAGGCTCTCGAGAATCCCGAACGTCCGTTCGTGGCGATCCTCGGCGGCGCGAAGGTCGCGGATAAGCTCAACGTCATCGACAACCTGCTGACCAAGGTCGACACCCTGATCATCGGCGGCGGCATGGCGTTCACCTTCCTTGCCGCGAAGGGCTACGGCGTCGGCAAATCTCTGCTCGACGAGACCAAGATCGACTACTGCAAGGATATGATGAAGAAGGCCGAGGAGCGCGGCGTGAAGCTGCTTCTGCCGGTCGATACCGCGATCGCTCCCGAATTCCCGAACCCGATCGACGCTCCGATCGAGGTCAGCTACGTGGATTCCGACAAGATCCCTGCCGATCAGGAAGGCATGGACATTGGTCCGAAGACCGCGAAGCTCTTCGGCGACGCCGTTCTCTCTGCCAAGACGGTCGTCTGGAACGGCCCGATGGGCGTTTTCGAGAACCCGGTCCTTGCCAAAGGCACCATTGCGGTCGCTCAGGCGCTGGCGGACAGCTCGGCGACCACGATCGTCGGCGGCGGTGACTCGGCGGCGGCGTGCGAGCAGCTCGGCTTTGCCGATCGCATCACCCATATCTCGACCGGAGGCGGCGCCTCGCTCGAATTCCTGGAAGGCAAGGATCTTCCGGGCGTTTCCTGCCTGCAGGACAAATAATTCAAAACCCGGAGGGGGCAGGCACTCTGCCCCTTCCTCGATCATAAGGAGAATATCATGAGAAGAACCGTTATCGCCGGAAACTGGAAGATGAATATGACACCCTCCCAGACGAAGGCGTTTATCACCGAGCTTGCCCCGATGGTCGCGGGCAAGGACAAATGCGATATCGTGCTTTGCGTTCCGTTCGTGGACATTGCGACGGCGGTCGAGGCCGCGAAGGGCAGCAACATCCATATCGGCGCCGAGAACGTTCATTTTGCCGAATCCGGCGCGTACACCGGCGAGATCAGCGCGAAGATGCTTTGTGAGATCGGCGCGGAGTACGTCATCGTCGGGCATTCCGAGCGGCGCACCTACTTCGGCGAGACCGACGAGACCGTCAACCTGCGCACCAAAGCGGCGCTTGCCGCCGGCCTGAAGGTCATCCTTTGCCTCGGCGAGGTCAAGGAACAGAGGCTTGCCGGGATCACCGACGAGATCGTCTCGATGCAGACGAAGCTCGACCTTGCCGGCGTCAGCGCGGAAGAGCTCAAAAACGTCATCATCGCGTACGAGCCGGTCTGGGCGATCGGCACCGGGCTGACCGCTACCCCCGAACAGGCGGACGAGACCTGCGGCGTGATCCGCAAAACGATCGCAGCGCTTTACGGCGAGGCGGCCGCCGAGCAGATCACCATTCAGTACGGCGGATCGATGAACGACGGCAACGCCAAAGAACTGCTCGCCAAAACGCACGTGGACGGCGGACTGATCGGCGGCGCATCGCTGAAGACCGACAAGTTTACCGCGATCGTCAACGCGGCAAATTGAATT
>CADBPA010000252.1 GCA_902796505.1 uncultured Ruminococcus sp. | reverse complement strand
GACGTCTGCCCGCTTTTTCTCTTCGTAAACGGCAAGTCCCCGCCGCGCGCGCTCGGCTTCCTTTTCCAGAGGCCCGACGCGGTTTTCCAGCTCGGTCAGAATGTCTTTGACGCGATCCATATTCTCCTGAACGGTTTTCAGATTGCGCATCGACTCTTCTTTGCGGTGGCGGTATTTGGAAATTCCGGCGGCTTCCTCAAAGATCGTTCTGCGGTCCTCGCTCTTTTTGGAGACGATCTCGGCGATCTTGCCCTGTCCGATGATCGAATAGCCCTCGCGGCCGACGCCGGTATTCATGAAAAGCTCGTAAATATCGCGCAGGCGCTTCGGCTGTTTGTTGATCAGATATTCACTTTCCCCCGTGCGGTAATAGCGGCGGGTGACCGTTACTTCATCGAATTCGGAATCCAGACGGTTTTCGGGATCGGAATTGTCGAAACAGACCGAGACCTCCGCAAACCCCATCGGGCGGCGATCGTCGGTTCCGCCGAAAATGACGTCTTCCATCTTCGTTCCGCGGATATTTCGGCTGGAAAGCTCGCCGAGCACCCAGCGCATTGCGTCCGAAATGTTCGATTTTCCGCTTCCGTTCGGGCCGACGATGACGGTTGCCCCCCGTTCAAACGTCAGAACCGTGCGGTTCGGAAAGGACTTGAATCCGTGAAGGACGAGTGATTTTAAATACATTTCGTTTTCCCTTTCCTAGTGTCAGATAGGCTCTCCTGAGGTTTTCTCTTCGGGCAGAATGCCGAAAAGCGCAAGCGCGGCGCGCGCCGCCTGCTGCTCCGCCTCTTTCTTGGTGGGCGCGGAGCCGACCCCGACGACGTTATTGTTGACCTTGCAAACGGCGCGGAAGATCCTGCCGTCCGTCGGTCCGTCCTCGTCGATCGCATAGAGCAGCTCAGCGCTTCCCTCGCGGTCCACGAAATTTTTCAGCATGGTTTTATAATCCCGGTCGTGCGCTTTCTGCGCGCTCTCGATCGCGCCGTGAAGGAGCGACAGGATCTTCGCTTTTCCCTCTTCGCTTTTTTGGGAGTCGAGATAGATCGCACCGACCAGCGCCTCGAAACTGTCCGCAAGAACGCGCTCTTTTTTGCGGATCCCGTTGTTTTCCGATCCGTCCGCGACGTGGATATATTCGCCGAGCGATATTTCTGCCGCGCATTTTCCAAGCGTTTTTCCGCAAACGACCTGCTGGCGGATCTTGGTCAGCACGCCCTCGTTGGATTTTTCGTATAAGGAATAAAGATATTCGGAGACGAGGATCTGGAGAACGGCGTCGCCGAGAAATTCGAGGCGCTCGTTGGAAGGCTTATGGATCCCGCGCTGTTTCAGCTCGTTGGAAAAGGAGGAGTGCGTCAGGGCGGTTTCCAGCAGCGTTACGTCGCGGAAGGAATATCCGATCCGCTCTTCGAGGCCGGAAAGATCTTTTCCGAGTGACATACGTGGTCATCCTTTCTGCCAAGAGATCAGCGGCCGAACATCCGCTCTGCGTCGGCGATGAGTTTTTTATCGTCAAAATCCTGCGCGTAATCGGCGATCTCCCGGTTGATACCCGAAGAGACGAACGCGATCGCCTGACGAACGGCGTTTTTGAGCGCTTTGGCGTCCGAAGAACCGTGCGCTTTGATCACGGGAGCGGAAATGCCGAGAAGCGGCGCGCCGCCGTGCTCGGAGGCGTCAAAGCGGTGCTTGAGATCGTGAATTTTATCCTTCAGGGTAATGGCGGACATCTTGGTCGCGAGATTCGCCGTCAGAAGGTCCTTCAGCGTACCCATCATGAACTTTCCCATTCCCTCAAGCGATTTTAAGAAGATGTTGCCGGTATAACCGTCGGTCACCAGCACGTCGCAGGCGCCGAACGGAACGTCGCGCGATTCGACGTTTCCGACGAAATTGAGTCCGCTTTCGGACAGGACCTGATAGGTCTCGATCTGAAGCGAATTGCCCTTGTTATATTCGGTCCCGTTGTTGAGCTGACCGACGCGGGGGCGCTCGACGCCGAAGATCTTTTCCATATATTTTGCGCCCATGAAGGCGAACTGCATCAGGTTATCCGACGTGACGGTCAGGTTCGCGCCGGAGTCCATCAGAAGGACCGGGCAGGAAAGCGGAAGGAGCGAGGCGATCGCGGCGCGGTTGATGCCGACGATACGCCGCACGATCAAGGTCGCGCCGGTGATCAGCGCGCCGGTATTTCCTGCGCTGACGAAGGCGTCCCCTTCCCCGGCGGCGAGCATTTTCAGCCCGACGCTCATGGAAGAATTTTTCTTCTCCCGCACGACCGCCAGCGGTTTATCCTCCATATGGATCACCTCGGGCGCGTGAACGATCGTCAGCGCGGAGGTGCCGATCTCATTTTTGACGGCGACGTCCGAGATCACGTTTTCATCCCCGATGATCAGGATCTGATGATCGGGATATTCCCTCGCGGCGTCCGCCGCGCCCTTGATCAATTCCAGCGGGGCGTTATCGCCGCTCATCACGTCAACTAATATCTTCATTTGGATCGGATTTCGGGCAGAAACGAATCGATCAAAGCGAGCGAGCGCTCGGAATAGCTTTCGTTTCTCACCTTTTTTCCTCCTTTTACTTTTCGGTCAAAAGGCGCGATGATGCCGAAATTGGCGTTCATCGGCTGGAAGTTTTTCGAGATCCCTCCACGGCTGACGTAGTGCGCCAGCGCGCCGATCTCGGTCTCCGCGGGAAAGACGAACGGCTCTTTTCCGAGCGCGATCCGCGCGGCGTTCAGACCGGCGACAAAGCCGGAGGAGGCCGATTCCACGTATCCCTCCACACCGGTCATCTGCCCGGCAAAGAAGAGATCCGGCCGGGAGACCACCGAATAGATCGGAGAAAGGAATCCCGGAGAATTCAGATAGGTATTGCGGTGCATCACGCCGTATCGGAAAAATTCCGCGTTTTCAAGGCCGGGGATCATCCGGAAAACCCGCTTCTGCTCCCCGAAGGTGAGATGCGTCTGGAAGCCGACGATATTGTACATCGTCCCCTCCCGGTTTTCACGGCGGAGCTGGACGGTCGCAAAGGCGTCCTTCCCGGTTCCGGGCACCGGCAAACCGACCGGCTTCATCGGACCGAAACGGAGCGTGTCGTATCCGCGCCCCGCCATCACCTCGACCGGCATACAGCCTTCAAAGACCGAGAGGTCGGTCTGCAGTTCGCGGTCGAACGCCTTGAGCGGCGCGGTCTCGGCGGAAACCAGCGCGCGGTAAAACGCGTCGTACTCCTCTTCGTTCATCGGGCAATTGAGATAATCGGTGGGATCGCCCTTGCCGTACCGGGAAGCGAAAAAGGCCTTTTCGGTGTCCACGGTCGAAAAATCGACGATCGGAGCGGCGGCGTCAAAGAAATGCAGTTCGCTCCCGCCGGTCAGCTCGGAGATCGCGCCGGAAAGCGCCTCGGAGGTCAAAGGTCCGGTCGCGATGACGGTAACGCCGTCGGAAGGGATCTGTGTGATCTCCTCCTCGTGCACCGTGATCTTCGGATGCGAACGGATCTTATCGGTGATATAGGCGCTGAACAGCTCGCGGTTGACCGCGAGCGCCGATCCTGCCGGCACCTCGGTCGCATACGCCGCTTCCATGATCAGCGATCCCATACGGGAAAGTTCTTCTTTCAGAAGCCCGACCGCGTTGGAAAGCTGGTTCGAGCGCAGAGAATTGGAGCAGACGAGCTCGGCAAATCCCGGGCTGTGATGCGCGGGAGAATAGCGCGTCGGCTTCATCTCGTAAAGATCGACCGAAACGCCGCGTTCCGCCGCCTGATAGGCGGCTTCCGATCCGGCAAGCCCCGCGCCGATCACCGAGATCTTCGGGGCGCTCATTCGCCCGCCCCCTCCCGACCGGCGTCTGCTTCCGGCTCGGCGTCCCGGCGGTAGGAGCATTCGGGGTTGCGGCAAAGGATGCTCATCCGGCTCTTGCGATAGAAAAGCATCTCGCCGCAGTCCGGGCATTTTTCGGCAAGCGGTTTATCCCAGGACGAGAAAGAACAGTCGGGATAGCGTTCGCAGCTGTAAAAGACGTTTTTGCCTCTGCCGCGTTTTTCGACGATCGGAGCGCCGCAGATCGGGCAAGGAACACCGATCTCCACCGTTTTCTGCTTGGTGTTGGAGCATTCGGGATAATTTTTGCAGGCGTAAAACTCGCCGAATTTCCCGTTGCGGATCACCATATCCGCTCCGCACACCTCGCATTTGAATCCGGCGAGCGGAAGTTCGGCGGCGACCGGAACGAGCGGTTTTCCGTCCTTATCCAGCGCAAGCGTGCTTCTGCAGGAAGGATAGTTCGGGCAGGCGAGGAAACGGCCGTATCTGCCGTTTTTATAGACCATGGTCGCGCCGCATTTGGGGCAGGTGACGTCGCTTTTTTCGACGGGAGGCGCGACTTTCGTCTGTGCTCCTGCCTTGGCGGCAACGGCAAGTTCTTTTTCAAAACGCTGATAGAACCCTTCGAGAACGCCCTCGACGGTATTCTCTTTTCCGGCGATCGAGTCGAGATCCTTTTCCATATCGGCGGTAAACTCGTAATCGACGATCTCCGGGAAATATTCGCGCATAAAATGCGTCGTCAGCTCGCCGAGTTCGGTCGCGGCAAGAGACTTCCCTTCGCGGCGCACGTAATTGCGCGCGATGATGATCGAAATGATCGGAGCGTAGGTCGAGGGACGGCCGATGCCGTTTTCCTTGAAGAAATCGATCAGCGCCGCTTCGGTGTATCGCGGAGGCGGCTCGGTAAAATGCTGCTGTTTTTCGATGGAGTCGGCAAAAAGCCGCTCGCCCTCGCGGACTTCGGGCAGTTTGTCGAAATTATTTTCCTCGGCGAGTTCCTCGTCGCCGGTATCGTAAATGGCGAGGAATCCCGGAAATTTCACAACGTATCCGCTCGTGCGGAAGAGATAGCCGGAATTTTCGATGTCCACCGACGCGGTATCGAGAACGGCGGACTGCATCTGGCTTGCGATAAAACGCTCCCAGATCAGTTTATAAAGCCGGAATTGATCGGACGTGAGATATTTGCGGACGTTTTTCGGCAGAAGCCTGACGCTCGACGGGCGGATCGCCTCATGCGCGTCCTGCGCCTGCGCGCTGCTTTTATAGGTGCGAGACTGATCGGGGATATAGTTGTCTCCGTACTGCTCCGCGATAAACGCTCTCGCGGACTCGGAGGCGATCGGAGACACGCGCTGCGAATCGGTACGCATATAGGTGATCAGACCCTGCACGCCGCCGTTTTCCGGACCGAGATTCAGACCGTCGTAAAGCTCTTGGGCGACCTTCATGATCTTCTGCGCCTGGAAGCCGAGTTTTTTCGACGCCTCCTGAAGCATCGTCGAGGTCGTGAACGGGGGCGCGGGGATCTTCTGCTTTTCCGAACGGCGGACGCTGACGACGCGATATTCGCCGCCTGCGCAGGCGTCGGTCACCTTCCCGGCTTCCTCTTCGTTCGAGAGACGGATCTTCCCTTTCTTATCGCCGACGAAATGGACCTGAATGCTCTTCGCGCCCTCTCCGGAGAGAACGGCGTCGACCGTCCAGTATTCCTGCGGAACAAAGGCGCGGATCTCCTCCTCGCGGTCGGCGATCACACGCGTGGCGACCGATTGCACTCTTCCGCCGGAAAGCCCGCCTTTGATGTTTTTCCAAAGCACCTGGCTGAGATTGAAGCCGACCAGACGGTCAAGGATCCGGCGCGCCTGCTGGGAATTGACCAGATCCCGGTCGATCGCACGGGGGTTTTTCATCGCGTCTTTGACCACGTCCTTGGTGATCTCATTGAAGGTCACGCGGCAGGGGCGATCCTCGCTGATGCCGAGCGTGGTCGCAAGATGCCAGGCGATGGCTTCTCCCTCGCGGTCCGGGTCGGTCGCGAGAAAGATCTTGCCGGCACTTTTGGCTTCTTTTTTAAGTTCTTTGATGATATCGCCCTTTCCGCGGATATTGATATAATGCGGTGCAAAGTGATTTTCGATATCGATGCCGAGACTGCTCTTCGGCAGATCGCGGATGTGGCCCTTGCAGGCGATCACTTTATAGTTCGGGCCGAGATAATTTTTAACGGTATTGGCTTTCGCCGGGGATTCCATAATAACGAGATTTGCCATTGCGAAACGCGGCAGACGCCGCACCTTCCTGAATTTAATGGATTACATTCTCCGGACTTTTTCACCGGGAAGCAGCGTGACCATACGGAGCATTTCGAGCTTCAGAAGCCCCTCCGATACGTCACGAAGAGTATGTTTTTCATCGACGAGCGATTCCAGCGGACATTCTTGCCCGTAAGGGATCTTATGATACAGATCGATGAGTTCACGGTTCAGCCCGATCGGGGGATTGGTCGGAAAAACCTGCTCGCCCGTGATCGGCGCCTCGGCAAGAGGCGGAGCGGAAGCGGCTACGCGCAGCGGCCGATCGATATCCGCCTCAGGGGAAACCGCCGCCGGAGAGAACGTCGGCGCCGGTCTTGCGGGCGGCTGCTCTCTCGTCTGCCGGGGCGCGGCGCGCGAGGGGTTGAAGATCGGATCGCCGGGCGTTACGCAGGCGACCTTATAGGTTGCCAGAACGCTGTCCATGAGAGCCTGGGGGATATGCGCGTCCTTCGGCATGGAAAACGGATCGAGGTGAAGCCCCGGAATATCGCTTTCATAAAAATCACGAATGACGTCGTCGGCGGAAAACAGGAGCTTCGCCCCGTCGCGGATCAGGAGATTGGACGCCGCGCCCGAACGGTTATCGACGTTGGACGGAACGGCGTAGACCGGCTTGCCCTGCTCT
>CADBPA010000251.1 GCA_902796505.1 uncultured Ruminococcus sp. | reverse complement strand
TGCGCGGTCACCGGCGCCTCGCTCCATCTCATCCGCCCCTTCGGATTCGAGATCTCCGACCGCACGCTGAAGCGCGCCGGGCTGGATTACTGGGATAAACTTGACGTGCATTATTACGACGGATACGACGAGTTTCTCGCCGCGCACCCCGGCGCCCCGATCGACTATTTCTCGGCGCACGCCGCCCGCTCCTTCGCCAAAGCCGACTATCCCGACGGTGTGTTTCTGGTCTTCGGCAGAGAATCCTGCGGTCTGCCGGAAGAGATCCTGCGCGAAAATTTCGACCGCACCCTCCGCATTCCCATGCTCCCCGACCGCCGCTGCCTCAACCTCTCGAACGCCGTCGCCGTCGCCGCTTATGAAGTCCTGCGCCAATGGGGCTACGAAGGATTTGCCGAGGAGGGATCTCTCAGAGAGGCAATTCTGCCCTGTAATAACAACTGAAATTTTATAAATGGAGGAAATCATATGATCACCAAAGTAAAAGATCTTCCGTACAAGCGCTATACGATCGAGGAGGCGAAAGCCGCGTTCGACGTCTTCCGCCGCGCGGCGGAAGAGGCAAGATCCGCCGACGAACTCCTCGCGGCAAGAGCCGCCCTGCTCGACGAATGGCGGCATTTTCAGACGGCGTCGTCGCTTTCAAACTGCCGTTTTACCCTGAATACCCGCGATGAATTCTATCAGGGCGAGGTGGAGTATTATGACGAGGTCGGCCCGGAATTTTCGGATCTTGCCACGCAGTACGCCGCCATCATGCTCGATTCCCCCTATCGCGCCGAAATGGAGAAAAAGATCAATCCGCGCATTTTCCGTCAGTTTGAGGTCCAGAGAAAATCCTTCTCCTCCGCCGTCATCGAAGAGAGCAAGAAACTCAACGCGATGACCACCGAGTACTCGAAACTGATGAGCGAGATGAAGTTTGAATACAACGGAAAAGAACTTCCGCTCTCGGTCGTCCGCGGAGACCTCTCGAATACCGATCGCGCCGTCCGCCGCGCCGCCGCGGAAGCCATCGGCCGCGGTCTGCAGAAGCACGCCGCGGAGCTCGACCGTATCTATGACGAACTCGTCCGTCTGCGCACCGAGATCGCCCGGAAAATGGGCTACAAGAACTACGTGGAACTCGGTTATTACCGTATGGGCAGGATCGATTATAACGCCGAAATGGTCGCGCGCTTCCGCGATAACGTCAAGCGCGATCTCGTTCCGGTCGTCTGCCGCATCAAGGAGGAGATCGGTAAAAAACTCGGTCTCGACCGCTTTATGTTCTATGATAACGATACCTATACCGCAGGTCCCGATCCCCGTCCGGTGCTTGATACCGAGGGCATCTTCCGCGCCGCGCAGCAGATGTACGACGAGATGAACCCGATCGCCTCGCAGTTTATGCGCGAAATGCAGGAGGCGGAAGCCTTTGACGTCGAAGCGAGAGACGGCAAGTGGGGCGGCGGATACTGCACCGGCTTTGCCGATTTCAAACAGCCCTTTATCCTTGCCAACTTCAACGGCTCGTCCGGAGACGTCGACGTCATCACCCACGAATTCGGGCACGCCCTCGCGGCGCATTTCGTCTTCACCGAAGGAGACGAGGAGCTGGACGTCGGCGGCATGGAGACCGCCGAATGCCACTCGATGTCGATGGAATTCTTTGCGGATAAGTATATGGAGCGTTTCTTCGGCGATCAGGCGAACGCCTACCGGCTGAAACATATGCTCGACGCGCTCTCCTTCATCCCCTACGGCGTCGCCGTCGATGAATTTCAGCATATCGTCTATGAGCATCCCGAGTACACCCCGGAGGATCGCAAGCGCGTCTGGCGCGAGCTGGAAGAGAAGTACCGCCCCTATCTCAGCTACGAAGGCATTCCGTATCTTGAAGAGGGAACGCGTTGGCAGTATCAGATGCACATCTACGAATCCCCCTTCTACTATATCGATTATTGCCTTGCGCAGACGGTCGCCTTCGGCTTCCTGATCAAAGCCGACAAGGACTACGACAAAGCCCTCGCCGACTATATCGCCTTCGCGCGTCAGGGCGGTCAGAAAGCCTTCCCGGAACTCGTCGCCGAAGCCGGTATCGCCTCCCCCTTTGAGGACGGCGCCCTCGCCGGCATCGCCAAAGAAGTCCTGCGGATGGAAAAGGAACTCACCGCAAAACTTTGATGCTTCCGGATGATTTCCGACCGGCGTTCACAAGCGTCGGATCGGAAAATATCAATGAAAAAAAGACTGCCTCGGCAGTCTTTTTTGCGTAGTCCGCCTTGGGGGCGGAGATCATTTTTCAATAAATTGCGCGAGATTTGCCTCGATCACAATGGAGGGAGGGATGAGGATTTTCCGCTCCGGCTCGATGTGTTCCGCCAAGGATTCGTAGAGCGCTCTTACCGCGAGCCGGCCTTGCTTTTCCGGATCCTGAAAAATAGAGCAGACCATATTTTTATGCCGGAAGGCGGAGACGAGTTCGTCGGATACGTCGGTGGTTACGATCCTTGTCCCGACTCCCATCCGGAAGATGAGTTCCGGCAGCGTCTGCGCCCCCGAGGTGGCGAGGTAGATCCCGTCCGGCGCCTTGCCGCTTTGCGAGAGGTTTTCAAAGATCCGCTCGGCGACCGCGGCGTCGTCGTTGGTTTCGTAGGCGCCCTCCGGCCGCAGTCCCTGCCGCTTTGCCTCGGCTGTGAATCCGGATATTTTCAGCGAATGCTCCTCGTTTTCCCGGCTTCCCACAAATATGACGACGCGCCCGCCCGCATCGACCGATTTTGAAAGCATTTGCGCCGCCATCACGCCTGAACAGTAGGAATCCACGCTGACCGATGAGAGCACCGACTCCGTGTTTTTCCCCGGCAGCCCGATGGTCACGATCGGCGTTTTTTTCTCGGAGATCCTTCCGAAAAGATCGTCGAGTCCGACGGGATAAATATCGGCGAGAAGAATGCCGTCCACCCCGTCGTTCGCGCAGGCCTCCAGCTTGCTGATATAATCGTCGGCGGAATACGGATTTTCCACCCGATAAAATTCCCCGGTCACTTTATAATCGAGAAGGCTGTCAAGCTCTGCGGCGATCCCTTTTTCAAGCGAAGAATAAAAACTTTGCCATTGGCAGGGAATCACGATCCCGATCCGGATCGGGGATCGGGCCATACTCCGGGCGACGCTGTTCGGCTGATAACCGAGCCTGCGGGCGGTCTCGGTGATCCTGCGGCGAAGTGCATCGCTGACGCCGGGGCGGTCGTTCAGCGCGCGCGTGATGATGGCGCAGGACACCCCGAGTTCGCCGGATATATCCTTGATCGTCACCCTCTGTTTCGGCATATTCCGTTCTCCCTGAAAACATATTTTCGGAGTTTTCTGTCGCTCCTTACGAAATATTCTAACATTGTCCGGATCGATTGTCAATAAAATTCCGCCAAAAAAATCAAAAACACTATTGTAAAACGTTTTACATTATGTTATAATAAACTCAAACGTCAGAAAGAAGGAGCAGGATCATGGTAAGAGAAGAGAAGAACGGAATCGATTCGCGGCGCGACGAGCTGTTCGGCAAAATGGTTGCGGCATACGTCGGCAAGAGCAACGCGCTCGTGTTCGGAAAAAAGCGATATATGTCGGAGGACCGATCGGTCAGACCGTACGCTCGCGGCGGACGCATCTGGTTCCCCTGCGAATTTTTTGCATACAGCGTCGGAGCGGATCCTGCGGCGCTCGGCAAAATTGCGACCGAGAAGGACGGCGAGGGGAGAGAATATGCTCCGATCGACGGGCTTTGCTCGGTCATGGGACTTTATTTACATACCGAGACCAACGGTCTGATCCTCTATTCGAGAGAAAACCTCGACGGGCTTCTCGACTGGACAAAGAATACGCGGCTGATGCGTAATATCCCGGAAGCCTTTGTGTTCGACGATTTCACGGGGGAGGAGATACGCGCCCGCATCTGCGAACGGTTCCCCGACCGCAAGCATCCGCGGCTCATTTTTACCGACGAAAAGCTGAACCGGATCCGGCGCGAGCTGTCCTCTCCGGGCGGCGATAAGGTCTATCAAAGAATTGCCGCCGATATCATCGGATTTGCCGACGAACTTCTGAACCAAGCTCCGTACGATTATGCGATCCCCGACGGGATACGTCTGCTTGAAGTCTGCCGCAAAAACGCCGATCAGATGCTTCTGTCGGCTGCCGCTTATCTTGTGTCGGGCGAAGAAAAATATGCG
>CADBPA010000250.1 GCA_902796505.1 uncultured Ruminococcus sp. | reverse complement strand
CTGGAAACGCAGAATATTCCCAAACTTGCCTCGATCCTGAATCGCACGACCGGGGACAAAACGCCCTTCCATTGCGAGGTCTATTTCATCAACAAGACCGAGCAGATGGCGATCAAGTGGGGGACCGACAGCCGCGTTCAGTATATCGAGCCGACCTACGGTTTTCCGCTTTCGATCGGGGCTTCGGGCGAGATGAGCCTTTCGGTGAAGGACAGCCGGAAGCTTCTCGTCAAACTCGTCGGCACCGAGCGCGATCTCGGCAGAGAAAAACTGACTTCCTATTTCCGCGCCTTTCTGATGGCGCGCGTCAAGACCTACATCGCGCAGGCGATGCGCGAAGACGCGATCAACATCTTCGAGATCGACGAAAAACTTCTCCCCTTCTCCGAGCGGCTGCATAACATGCTCGCGCCGGATTTTGAGGACTACGGCGTCACGCTGGAGCGTTTCTTCGTCACCAACGTGGCAAAGCCGGTAGGCGAGCGGGAATACGAGAAATTCAAGGAATTGCATTTCCGCCAATACGCCGACGTTGCCGAAGCGAATCTCCGTCGGCAGACCGAGATCATCCGCGCGCAGACCGAAGCGCAGAAAACGGTGATCGCCTCGCAGGCGATGGCGCAGAAGCGCGCGCAGGAAGGGTACACCTATCAGCAGGAGCGCGGCTTTGACGTGGCGGAGACGATCGCGAAGAACGAGGCGGTCGGTCAATTCACGAACATGGGCGTCGGGCTCGGAACGATGGCGGGCGTCGGCGGTGCGGTTGCCGGAACGGTCGGCGGCGCGATCCGCGGCGCAATGGAAACGCCGGACGGCGGCGTCTGCCCGAAATGCGGCGCAAAACTTCCGACAGGCGCGAAATTCTGCCATATCTGCGGAGAAAAAATCGAATCGACGGAAGACGTCGTCTGCCCGGTCTGCGGCAAGAGCGTCCGCCGGGGGAACTTCTGCCCCGAATGCGGCGCAAAACTGCAATCGGTCTGCCCGAAATGCAAAGCAGAGCTGCCCGCCGGAGCAAAATTCTGCCCGGTCTGCGGTGAAAAGATCTGACAAGAAAGGAGATCGTCATGAATAAGAATTTTCAATCTTTCTGGCTTTATTGGCTCGTCTCTCTCGTCCTGTTTCACGCGCTGGTCTTTCTTCCCCCGGCGGAGATTTTCGGCGTGGCGCGGTACACCCGCCCGGCGTTCTGGATCGCCTACGCAATGATCCTCGTCTCCCTGATCCTGCTTCTCCTCTGCGGCGTTCTCGCCCTGCGCGGAGATAAGGAATCTATCTTCCTTCGTCTTCCGATCCTGAAAACGGGATTCGGTTTCGTCACCCTCGCGGTGATCCTCGGAGCGCCGTTCCTGATCTTCCCGGTCCTGCCGGCGTGGATCGGGGGCATGCTTTCGGTGATCGTGTCCTTCCTCTTCGCCGTCGGTGTTCTGAAAGCGTCCGCCGCCGCGGAAAACGCCGAAGCCGTCGGTCAAAAAACCGAGCGAAAAACCGCTTTCATCCGCTCTTTGGTCGCCTCCGCGCAGACGCTGAAAGAAAACGCGAAAGACAAGACGGCGGAGGCCGCCGCCGGGCGCGTCTATGAGGCGCTCCGCTACTCCGATCCGGTCAGCGATCCCGCGCTGAATGACGTCGAGGAGGAGATCTTCGACACCTTCAACCGCTTCGAGGAAGCCGTCTCCCGATCCGACGGCGCCGCCGTCGCCCTGCTTTCCGAAAAGCTTCTTGCGCTCATCAACGAGCGCAATCGGAAATGCAAGCTCCTCAAAGCGTAAAGCTTCTGAATAATTTCATAACAAAAAGGGCTGTCTCATCGGGACAGCCCTTTTGCGCGATATGGGTTATGGAAGGAAGGGTAAAAAGTCCGAAAGATCGGTCAGATCCGATCTTCGGGGATCTCGCCGTGGCAGAGGCGGTCGCCGTCGAAGAAGAGGTCGGTGCGGCTGATGTACCAGCGTTTTCCGCCGTCGGGCGAGCCCTGGAAGAAGAGGCGGATCTTGTCGCCGTCCACGAAAACGTAGGGGTGGCCGGACTCGGAGGCGTTCCAGCTTCCGGGCTTGCCGGGGCGGATAAACGGCTCGTCGGACGCCTTCTCGAAATGCACCCCGTCGGTCGACGTCGCGTAGCCGATCTGCTGGGGATGGCAGTTATAATTGCCGCCGTAGAGAAGATAGACCTTGCCGCCGTGAACGAAGGTCGCGGGGGCTTCGATGCAATCGCCCTCCCAGGGGTATTCCGGCTTCAGCACCGGCGAGGCGATCTCCTGCTTCCAGGAAGAGCGGCTGTAATCCGAGCCGAGCTTTGCCGAGGCGGCGCCGAGCATCTG
>CADBPA010000249.1 GCA_902796505.1 uncultured Ruminococcus sp. | reverse complement strand
CTTCTCTATCCCGACGAAGCCTCCGAAGCCTTTCACGCCGACCGCAGGAATCTGCCGGACATCAGCGAGAACGTCTGCGACGAGCTCGGCCTCGGCGAGCTGTTTGCCCTCCGCAATTCTTCCCTTTCCGATTTCTTCACCGCCGATCCCCGTGTGATCCTTTACCGTCAGGCGACGGTCGCCGACCTGCTCTCCGTCCCGGAGATCCGGGATACGCTGGCGAAGGTGCATCCGATCCTTGACGACATCCGCGAGCTTCGCCGCCTCGACCGCGAGAGCGCAAACTCCGCCGACTCCTACCTTTACGGCATCACCGAGATCGAGCTTTACGTCAGTTGTATCGACCGGCTGCGCGAAGGCTTTGCTCCGATCCGCGAAAAGATCCGCAGCGAGGCGTTCCGCACGCTCGCCGACTTCGTTCTGGAGCTTTCGGATTCCGACTACTACCGCGATCTCAACAAACGCCTCTCGGCGCTCGCGGATCGGGTGCATGAGGTCCGCAGCGTGACCATCGGCGTCAATCTCGACCGGGAGCTGCGCCCCTGCTCGGCAGGCGTTCTTTCGATCAACTCGGAGGAGTTCAAATCCGGAAAGACGCTCGACAAGATCCTCCGCCTTTCCTTCAAAAACGACGCCTTTACGGCGATCGCCGAGCTGACGCCGTTCGGCAAAGGTCAGAGCGACAACAAGAAGGAAGCGCTCGTCGCCGCCTTCAACGGCGCGATCGAAGAGGTCTTCCGCGCCTCGGTCAAGGGCTGGCGGTCGATCATCGGAGAATACGTTCTCGACAACACCGATTTCCTTCTCCGGATGCTCCCGGAGATCGAATTTCTCACCAAGGCCTGCGATCTGATCGAGCGGCTGAAAGGGCGCGGCTGCCCCGTCGCCGTGCCGAAGATCCTTCCGATCGGCGAAAAAGCCTTTTCCGCCAAGGGGCTTTATAACCCCCGCGTCGCGCTGATGATCGACGACAAAATCGTCGAAAACGATCTCGCCTTTGACGACAACGCGCGCATTTACGTTCTCACCGGACCGAACCGGGGCGGAAAATCGGTCATCACCGTTGCGCTCGGCGCGGCGGAGGCGCTCGCAATGCTGGGGCTTCCCGTCCCTGCCGAAAGCGCCGAGATCTCGCCGGTGGACGGCATCTTCACCCACTTCCCCGAAGGCGCCGACGACACGATCGACAAAGGCCGCCTCGGCGAGGAATGCGCGCGCCTGCGCGAAATTTTCGACCACGTGAGCTGTGACAGTATGATCCTGCTGGACGAATCGCTCTCTTCCACGGGGGCATACGAAGCCTCCTATATCGCCTCGGAGATCCTGACCGGCTTTGCCGTGGCGCGCTGCCGCGGGATCTTCTCCACCCACCTGCACGAGCTTGCCGCGAAGGTCCCCGAGATCAACGAAAAGGCGGCGGCGTACGGCGGCGTCCCTCTCGACACGCTGGTGGCGGGGATCGAGGAAGGGCGCAGATCCTTCAAGATCTATCGCGCAAAGCCGGACGGCAGGTCCTACGCGAAGGACATCGCCGACAAATACGGGCTGTCGTTTGAAAATCTAATCGCCAAGGCAAAAGCGAACGGTTCCGCCTGACGGCGCTGCGCGATAGGAAAAGCAATTCGGGCGCTTGGGCGTTCCGCGATGGGAAAAGCAATTCGGGCGCTTGGGCGCTCTGCGATACGCG
The DNA here is from genome assembly GCA_902796505.1 of uncultured Ruminococcus sp. GTDB lineage: Bacteria > Bacillota > Clostridia > Oscillospirales > CAG-272 > UBA1740. The sequence continues at coordinate 771 of CADBPA010000249.1, read as the reverse complement.
AAGAAAACGCCGCGGGCGCCGCGGCAACATTCGATACGGAGAAAACACTGTGAGCGTTATCATCGGCATTGACGTCGGCGGAAGCACCACCAAGATCGTCGGCTTCCGCAGACAGGAAAACAACGAAAATATCCTGATCACCCCGCAATTCGTCCGGGCGAACGATCAGATGACCTCGACCTACGGCGCGTTCGGCAAATTTACCGACGAGAACGCGATCGCCCTCGGCGAGATCGACCGCGTGATGATCACCGGGGTGGGGGCGTCCTTCATCAAGCGCGACCTTTACGGGCTCGAATGCACCCGTGTGTCGGAATTCACCGCCATCGGGCGCGGAGGGCTTTACCTCTCCCGTCTGCCGGAGGCGCTGATCGTCAGCATGGGAACCGGCACGGCGCTCGTGCACGCGAAGGCGGGCTGTGAGATGCGCTATCTCGGAGGCACCGGCGTCGGCGGCGGTACGCTGACCGGGCTTTCCCGGCTTCTGCTCGGCCTCGTCAATACCGAGCACATCATCGAGATGGCGGAGCAGGGGGACCTGACCAAGGTGGACCTCCGCATCCGCGACGTGACGGCGAAGGGCGCGGCGACCGCGCTTTCGAGCGACCTGACCGCGGCGAACTTCGGAAACGTTTCGGACATCGCCACGAAGGAGGACATCGCCGCCGGCGTGCTCAACACGGTGCTCGAAACCGTCGGAATGATCTCGGCGTTCGGCGCGAGAGCGGTCGGCGTCAAGAACATCATCCTGACCGGAAATCTGACGCATTT
>CADBPA010000248.1 GCA_902796505.1 uncultured Ruminococcus sp. | reverse complement strand
GTTCGTATAGGAGAAGGAGATCGTCTCGGTCAGGTCGGAGAGGCGGATCTCGTCGAGCGCGAGGCTCTCCTGCTTTGCGACTTCCTTCTGGTAGGTCCTGCCGGCAAAGCTATAGCGGATCTTTCCCGTATAGCCGGTATCGAGCGAGATCACCCAGACCGGGGAAGAGCCGAGATAGACGCTCGCGCCCTGGATCGGGGAGGAGGCGTCGATGCTGTTGACCGCCGCCGCTTTCTGCGCTTCTTCTCTCACCGCTTCAAACGCCGCGCTGCTGTCCGCACACTTGACGTAGTAGAGGATGGCGTTCGCCAGCGACGCGTACTTCCCTTCTTCGTGCTTTGCAAGAAGATTTGCGTACTGCGGGATATTCGCTTTGATCGTCTGCTCGTAGCTTTCGTTCTCGAAGGTGAAGGAGACGGTCAGGGCGATCTCCTTTGCCGCGTCCTTGGCGGCGACCGAAATCGTCACGTAGTCGTAGGCGACGCCGTCCATCGTTCTCTGCAGAAGCGGAAGCTCCACGCCGCCATAGAGGACTTTCGTCACCTTCTTCTCTCCCTGCGGGAAGAAGACGTTGGTGCGCAGTTCGGTCGTGAGCGTGACGTTCTGCTTCACGTTCTGAAGCGGCTCCATTTCGAGCTTCGGGATCACAAGGCTTGCGAGCTCCTGCTTTTCGGCGTCGAAGTCCTTACCGCAGACCGAGCAATGATAGTGACCGAGCGCGCCTTCGCTTTCGTAGGTCGCCGGGATCTCGGCGATCCATGCGCCGTAGGTGTGGCCGTTTGTCTTGACGACGACCGTCTCGCGCGCGAGCTCCTGCTTGCAGATCGTGCAATAGACGACAAGGTCATAGCTTCCGTCGGCGGTGCAGGTCGGTTGGACTTCGTTTTCGGTCTTGGTTTCGGTCTGTGCGGAGGAGCCACCTTCCCACGCGATCGTCACGGAATCGAGATACAGCGCGCCGGAGGCGGAACGGATACCGATATAAGCGTAATCGCCGTCGATCGTCAGCTCGGTGCCGCTACCGTACACGATCGTGCCGAGCAGCGTTCCCGCCTTCGAGGAGTCGTAAAGATCGGTCGGGGCGGTGTAGGCGGTATTGCTTCCGTAGACGTTCAGCACGCGGCCGATCGCCGTATGGCTATTCCAGACGACCGTGATCTTTTTCACTTTTCCGCCGGAGGTCGTGGTGACGATACCCGAATTACTGCCGTTCGAACGGAGCTGGATCGATGAGTTTCCGCCGGCAGACTGCCCGGCGTAGACCGCACCGGACTCATATCCGAGATCCTTCCACGTGACGTAGTTTGTGCCGGAGACGCCGATGGATTGGTTGTTCAGCGAATCGGAGACCTGCCCGGCATTCAGGTCGTGGGAGTGATCCTCCTGCCCGCCGCCTTGACCGGGAATATCCTCCCAAACGGCGTAAAGAAGGACGCTTTCGGTGACCTGCGCGCCGGCCGCGAAGCTTTCGCCGCTGCCGTCGGCTTGGGTGTTCCATTCCTTGAACTGCTTGCCCTGCGGGGCGGTAAAGCCGCATTCCGCGACGATGCCCTCGGTGGCTTCCATCGAGCCCTGCGCGCCGTTTCCGTCATAGGAGACGGTGACCGCGTCCGGCGTGTCCGGCGTATCCGCCGCCGTCAGTTTATAGAAGGCGAGGACGGTGCTCTTGATGTTGGCGTGGATCGTGGTGTAGCAGCGCCAGTCCTTATTGCTGTACACGCCGAGATAGCGTTTCGTGCCGTTATGATAGAGGAAATCCTCTTGGATCGAGAACGCGGTCGCCGAATTCTCTCCGATGCGGACGCCGTTGTTGGAATTGGTACAGTAAAGCGCGTCTTCTCCGACCGAGAAGGTATAGACGCCGCCTGACACGGTGACCGTGAAGCGAAGATCGTCTGCGACCTCGCCGGTGATCGCGGTCTTATCCGAATTCAGGCTGATGGCGGCGGCGGTCGGAGCGGAAGCCGTTCCGTTTGCGCTACTCAAGGCTCTGCCGGACGTCTTATCCGCAATGACGACGACGTCGCCGGTTTTCAGATCGGAGGCTGGCGTTTCCACCCAGGAAACAGAGTCCGCATAGATATGCCGAGCCGGCGCAAGGAGGAGGGCAACCGCCATGACGACGGCGATCACCAGAAGCGCGCCGAAAAGTTTTTGAATCATTTTTCTTGCCGGAATTTTGCTCATATCGGGGTCTCCTTTTC
>CADBPA010000247.1 GCA_902796505.1 uncultured Ruminococcus sp. | reverse complement strand
TCATGGAACTGGCGGGGAGACCTGGCGGACAACTGGCGCCTTGTGATCTCCGGCGTTTCGGTGAGCGCGATGGCGATCGTTGACGAACTCGAAGGAGACGATCTCGTCAAAGTCGAAAGGGCCATCGAGCAGCCGATCTACGATATCCGGCGGGCGCTCAGTCTGTTTGCCCCCTACGGCGCGTACGAGGAAGGACACGCGTATTGGTATTACGGCGTCAAATATTTCAGCTACCTCGTCAGCGCGCTCCTCACCGCTGTGGGAGACGATTTCGGATATATCGACGTTCCCGGAATGCGGATGACAAACGCGTATATGTTTGCCATGAACGGCCCGGCGTCGACCTTTGATTACCACGATTGCGAGACGCAAAACGCAAAGAGTAATATTCCTCCCGAAACGATGCTGTTCGCCTCCTTCTTCCGTAAGCCGGGAGAAGCGCGCCCGAGGATCGAAAAGATCCTGAACGAGGAAGAGAGCGAGATCTGCCGTCGGCTCGGCGATCTCTATCTTTACGATCCGGATTTCGCGGCCGCGGGCAGGGAAGAGATCCCCCTCGACACCTGCCTCCCCATCGCCGAGGTTGCCACCATGCGAACCGGCTTTGACAAAGAAGCGATCTGGCTCGGCTTCCACTGCGACGATCCGATCGGCGGCGAAGGGCACGACCACATGGATTCCGGCTCGTTCGTGCTGGACGCCGGAGGCGAAAACTTTTTCTTCGATCTCGGCAAGGATGACTACACGCTGCCGAATTATCTGAACTGCTACCGGGTGCGCGACGAGGGACACAACGTCGTGATCCTGAATCCCGACGAAGGTTACAGCATGGAATGGGGCGGCAGAGCCAATATCTGCGAGCACGGCTCATCCGCAAACTTCGGCTATGCCATCGGCGAGCTTACGCACGCCTACCGCAAGGAATTTTCTCTCCTCCGCTATCGCCGCGGCGCCGGTCTTGACCGGAAAGCGCGCGTTGCCGTGATCCGGGATGAGCTGGATCTCGGAGCTTGCGCCGAAGTGTATTGGTTTGCCCATACCCGCGCGCAGATCACGCTGTCGGACGACGGCAAAAAGGCGCTCCTTTCCCGGAACGGAAAGCTGCTCCGGGCGAAGATCGAAGAGGGGGACGGCGCCGTGTTCTCGGTGATGCCTGCCGTACCGCTTCCCACGTCGCCCGTGATCGACGGGCAGGATCCGAACGAGGGCGTCAGCAAACTTTCGGTGCATCTGACCGGCTGCGGTCGCCTCAGGCTCACCGTTTCTTTCCGCGAAACCGAAAGCGGGGAGGAAAGCCCGCTCTTCGCGCCGCTCGACTTCTGGAAAACGATCCGATAAAAAATCGAAAGGAGAAAAACAATGCTGCCCAAAAGACTAATCGAAAACGAAGTGGACTATTGCCTGTCCTGTATCGACAAGGGGCTTGCGAAGTACAAATACAATTATTTCCCGACCGAGAACAAGGGAAATATTTACGCTCCGCTGCACAACTGCGGCTGGACGGGAGGCTTCTGGACCGGGCTCGTGTGGCTCGCTTATGAATTGACGGGTGCGGAGAAGTATCGCGAAGTCGCCGAACAGCATCTTCTGAGTTATCGCGAAAGACTTTTGAACGACTACGATCTCGATCATCACGATCTGGGCTTTGAATACACCTTGAACTCGGTCTCCGCCTATAAAATCACCGGAAGCGAAACGGCAAGGGCGAACGCGCTCGACGCCGCGGAAAAACTTCTCCGTCGCTTTGAACCCGTGGGCGGTTTCTTCAAGCCGTGGGGAGAAATGGACGATCCGGTCGAAAACAGATGTATCGTAGATACTTATATGAATCTGCCGCTGCTGTTCTGGGCGAGTGAGGAATCGGGAGATCCCAAGTACCGCGAATACGCAAAGCGGCATCTTGAAACCACCCTGGATATTCTCGTCCGTCCCGACGGAAGAGCCTACCATACCTATATGATGGATCTGAATTACGGAAATCCGATCATGCCGAAGGTGGATCAGGGGTATGCCGACGACTCGGTCTGGTCCCGCGGGCAGGCTTGGGTGATATACGGGCTCGCTTTGGTGTACGGCTATGAGAAGGATCCGAAATACAAAGAGGTCCAGCGGAAAGCGACGAACAAATTCATCGAGCTTCTTCCGGCCGATAACGTACCGGCATGGGATATGGTATTCACCGACGTCAGAACGCTGAAGGATACGTCCGCCGCCGCGATCGGCGTCTGCGGTATGCTGGAGATGAACAAGCTCTGCCCGGAGCAGGAAGACCGTGCGCTTTGGGAGCAAAAGGCCGACGATATTCTGCAGGCTCTGATGGAAAAACACACGACCAGAGGAATGGATCTTCCGTCGAACGCCATCCTTCTGCACGGCACAAGTTCCGTCCGGCATCATATGGGCGTCAATGAGAGCGTGATCTATGGGGATTACTACTATATGGAAGCTCTGACGCGCTGCCTGAAGCCGGACTGGAAGAAATATTGGTGATGAAGATGGCGGATTCCCGCAATAGGACCGCGGCGCGTCTTTTTGCGGATGCGTCGGTGAAAAAATGTCTGCGCGTCTTTGATATAGGAGACTATATTCCGGGGCAGGTGATCTATAATCTCGGAGAATATCCCGCCGGATTTTCCATCGCTCCGACGGAATATGACGAGCGGTTGATCGCAAGCCTTGCGCGGCGAGGCGTCGGGCTGATACAGATCCACGAGGAGTGGAACGATTCGATGCGGCGTCTCGGCGCGGACAAATATACCAGCCATGATCCGCAGGGGCTGCGAGCTTTTATCGATCTGTGCCACCGCGAAGGGATCAAGGTCATTCCGTACGTTTCGACCGGTTTTTTCGACACCCGCGATCCGGATTTCAGAGAGTCCTTTTCCCCGAGGAAGCGCATCGACCTCAACAGTTCTTACTACCGCTATCGGATGTGCGATCCGGCGTCACGGGAGTGGAGGGACTACGTGATCCCGAAGATCGTCGGGATCCTCGACGAATATGAGTTTGACGGGATCTTCAACGATATGGGCTTCCCGGTAGATTACGAAGCAAACGGCGAAGGCTATATGGAATACGATCCCTATCTGGACGAGATGCTCACCGACCTATATGAGCGTGTGAAATCGCGCGGAGGCATCGTGAAGATCCACGAAGGGAAATGCCTGTGTCCGGCAACGAGCTCCAAGGCCTACGATTATCTTTGGGTAGGCGAAGGCGTATCCGGGATCGGATCGCTTTCGACCATGGCGGCGTTTGAACCGTACGTTGTTCCTTCCCCGGATTTCAGATTTCTGTCGCCGGACGAGGAGAACGCCTTTTTCGTAAACGCCGTCACCTATATGCAGTTCGTGCTTCGCGCGGACGGCAGACCGATCACCGGGGAGCGAGCGAACGTCGCGGGCGTCGATTATCTTTATAATCCGCAAAATGACGAGAAAAAGCATTTCGACAACGTAAGACGCTGGTACAAGGCGCACCCGAACGGTCCGCACGTCTATTCCGAGTGGTCTTCCGTTCCGGACGATCCCCGCATGAGAGAAAAGTGGTTCTACTACCTCGCTCTTTACCGCCCGATGGTCACGAGAGGGACGCGCGCTTATATCGATATCCGGGAAAGTACGCTGTTCCGGGGCGTTTTGCCGGACGGCGTGCACGCAACGCTTTACGCAAACGGGGAGAAATATCTTTGTGTTTCCGATCTGTCTCCCCTGCCGCGGCAGATCACCCTTTCCGACGTCTGGTACGACAGAGAAACCGGAGAGCCCGTGCGGCAATTCCGGCTCGATTCCGGAGAAATCAGATTTTTGCGAGGTGATCCTGCCGGTGATTGAATTTTTCGTCGATTTGGGCAGAGGCATATCCGGCTTTTTTGTCACCGCGTGGTATCAGATGCTGGATTCTTTTGCGGATCATCCCATCGCTCAGGCGATCGGACTGCTTTCTCTGATCCTTTCCCTGATCTCTTTTCAGCAGAAAAAGCGGATGGGGATCCTGCTTTTCCAGATGGCGGCAAGTTTCAGCTGCGCGGTGTCGCTGATCCTGCTCGGCGGAATTGCCGGCGGTCTGCTCGATCTGATCGCCTTTTCCAGAACGGTCGTGTTCTCACTGCGCGATCGGTATTCGTGGGCTTCTTCGCCCGTTTGGCTGATCTTTTATGCGATTGTGATCGTTGCCGTCGGGATCCTGACGGGTGAGCAGGGCAGTTTTGTCAGCCTGTTCGCCGTTTTCGGAACGCTCTTTTCCACCGTTGCGCTATGGATGCGCAGCGAAAAGCGAATGCGGACCGTTTCGCTTTTTGCCGGTCCTTGCTGGATCGCGTACAATCTGTATTATTCTTCCTGCTTTGGCGTTCTCAACGAGCTGATTGCCATGACGTCGATCGTGATCGCTCTGATCCGACTGAGAAACTACGGGAAAAACAGCGCCGGCGCAGAGCCGAAAGACGCCGGGCAGGCGTGACAGAAAAGACCCCGCCGCCGCGGCGCGGCGGTCTGCCGGGCGTAAAAAACCGAGCCGAAAGCTTCAAAAGCCAACGGCTCGGTTTTCGTATTTGTTTTCGGGATCGGGAAACGCTTCGCGCCGGGGAAATCCCCGATCGATCCTTCACGCGGATCAGGCTTTTTTGAGGATCAGCCGGATCGGCTCTTCGCCCTTGACGAAGCCCTCGGTGACGACGACCTTTTCGACGTCCTTGCGCGAGGGAAGCTCGAACATCGGCTTCATCATCAGCCCTTCGAGAATGGAGCGCAGGCCGCGCGCGCCGGTTTTGCGTTCGATCGCCAGATGCGCGATCGCGCGAAGCGCGCCGTCCTCGATCTCGAAGTCCATTCGATCCATCGAGAAGAGCTTTTTGTACTGCTTATCGAGCGCGTTCTTCGGCTCGCGCAGAATGCGGACGAGCGCGTCCTCGTCCAGATCGTCCAGCGCGACGATGACCGGAACGCGGCCGACCAGTTCGGGGATCAG
>CADBPA010000246.1 GCA_902796505.1 uncultured Ruminococcus sp. | reverse complement strand
CCTTTTCCGCAGGACTTCGCGCGCAGCGGATATTCGTTTTTCCAGACGACATAGAGAATCAGCCCGACGATCGGGATCAGAAATCCGAGGATCCCGTAGCCCGCGCTCGGCGCGTCACCCGTCGCCGTCTGCGCTTTGGACTGCGCGTCGGAGAAGGTCGTGGACTTTGCGGCGAAAGGATCGCTCTGCGGCTTTTGTTCGCCCACCGGCGCGCCGCAGTTCGGGCAGAATTTTTCGTCTCCGTTCAGGTTCGTTCCGCAATGAGAACAATACATAATCGATACTCCTTGCTAATTATTCTTTACAAAATCAGTGTTTTATCCGGATCGGATCAGTGAAAGAGCCGGATTAGGAAGATCACGAGCAGAAGAAGGATCAGCGCAACGCCGATCAGCGCGCCGCGGAAGCAGGACTTTGCGCGATAAGGACTCCGCTTTTCAAAAACGAAAAAGAGGATCAGCCCGACCGCCGGCAGGAGCGCCGAGAGGATCAGGAGAAGAAGGCTCGGTTTGTCTTTTGCTTTTTTCGGATCCCCCGGCGCCGCGCTTTGCGCATTTGCCGCAAGGATCGGCGTTCCGCAATGCGGACAGAGGGGCGCGCCGTCTTCGATCTGCGCGCCGCAATTCGGGCAGAACATCCTTTCGTCTCCTCCTTTCGTCCTCTTCCGACGAGCGCTTCGCTCCTCGTCAGATCTCGCTTTTTTCTTATTTTACCATTGTTGCGCCGATTTGTCAAGACTTTATGGAAAAACAGGAAAAAATTCAGCCGAAAATCGGCGGTTTTTCGGAAAAGAAGGAATATTTGCGCAGAAAATAGGTCGCCGTACAACTCCACGCGTGGCACATGCTGTTGACCTTGCGGTCGCCGTAAGGAGAGAAATCCGGATCGCCGGGGACGAACGCCTCGAAAAAGGTGTCGCCGCCCTGCCGGAGCATACCGCCCCAGATGCGGTCGAGTACGTCGCGCGCCGCCTGCTTTTCATCCGCAAGGATCAGAGCCTCCAGCGTGTAATGCCACATATAGGGCGTGCAGGGTTTTTTCGCCTGAGGATCCCGGAGCGTTCTGCCGAGAAGCGCTTTCGCCTCCGTCTTCCCGGCGATCCCGCCGAGCGTGAGCCATACGGCTTCGTGAACGCTGTGGACGGCGACGAAGTCCTCCCCGACCTTTTTGCGGACGGCGGCGCGGACATCTTCGGCAATGCCCGAAAACTCCTCCGGCAGAGCGCGGCGCGAGAGCGCCCTGCGATAGATCCCCAGCGTGTAGAGGAAAACGCCCTGCAGAGCGATCTTCTTCTCCAGCCCCTCGCACCAGTCGATGAAAATATCCTCCTCGGGCGACGTGACCATACCGTCGCCGTCCCGGCAGCAGACAAGGCTTGTAAGAATCGCGCGCGCGGTCGGGAGCAGGCGGAGAAAGGTCCCGCCGTCGCCCGAATACTCCTCGTAGTCGCAAAGCGCACAGACGTACATGAGCGAATAATCGGTGAGAAACCAGTTTCCGGGGAAGAACGCGGGGTTTTCATAAACGAATCCGGGGAGCATGCCGCGCTCGTTTCTGTCCGCCGCGGCGAAGAGACAGAGACACCGGCGGACGAGGTCGGTCTGTCCGAAGGTGTAATAATCGGCGAGCGCTTCGAGGCGCAGATCGCCGATCCAGAGCCGCCGGTCGCGCTTCGGTCCGTCCTCAAATACCCGTTGCATGCAGTTTTTCAGCGTATTGACGCCGACGCGGTCCATCCGCGCGAGGAAGGGATCGGCGATCGGAAAAGGACGGCAGGCGGCGACGTCCGCCGAGGTCTCGGCGGTGAAGCGGAAATCCGAAAGCGCGATCGGCTTCGGCGCCGCCTCTACGGTAATTCTGATATATCGCGCCGCGTAGCGTCGGGAAAGCGAGACCTCACCGGGAAAATCGACCTTGATCTGATCCTCCTGCAGCTAGGAGCGGCAGAGCCAGCCGGTATAGACGGTGTAGTCGTCGCAGAGTTCGCGCTCGACCTCGCAGAAGCGGATGCGGAGCGTCACCGGCGCGTCGACGTATATCCCCGCCCGTTCCATCCGAAAGCACAGCCGCCCGACGTAGTGATTGCCGAGATCCAGCGTCACGCTGTCGCCGGGGAGAAGCGGTGACACGACCCCGCCCGGTGCGACTGTGTCGCTGCCGGAGGAAAGGCGCGAAAAAACGCCGACCGGCAGGATCTCGCTCTTTCGGATCGGCGGCAGATTCTGTTCGGCGAGCGTAAGAAATTCCTGATTCATCGATCGATTCTTCCTTTCAAAAAGGGGCTGTTTTCCGAGAACAACCCCTTGCGTATTTTTTTTAAAACCGGAATTGCGCGTTTACAAGTACCGAATTTGTAAACAAATCTTTTGAAATCGCCTTATCTTCCGAACAGTTTTGCGAAGAAGCCCTTCCGGTTCGCTTTCTCCACGCGGTCGTAAACCTTTGTGTAGCAGGCGGCGAGTTCTTCGTCCGGCAGGGCGGTAAGATCGGCTTTCAGAGAAGCCCTGTCCGCCGGGAGCAGCTTCTGCCACGCGCCGTTCAGCAGCGCGAAGAAGGCTTCCGCCCCCTCGGTCTCGCCGGCAAGCGCGGCTTTCAGCTCTTCCGCGACGGCGCATCGGCGCAGCGCAACGGCGGCGTCGGCAACCAGCAGGATCGCCGTTTTCCGATCGGCGGAGGCGCTCGCCTTTTCCTGCTTCTGTCCGGTTTCCCCGTCGCTCTGTCCGCCGACCGCCGGCAGGATCGCGTCCGCCGCCGCGGTGAGGAGAAGCTCACGGCTCTTGCGGTATCCGTTTTCGATGCGGAGCGCGGCGTAAAGCGAGATCGCGTTCGGCGAATCTTTTCGGCAGAGCGGCTCGGCGCGCTTGATGGCCGCCGCGAATACGCGTTCGGGTTTTTTGCATGGTCCCGCCGCGATCAGAAGTCTCTCCAGCACCTCCTCGGCGCGCCGCCCCTCTTCGGCATACGCCATCGCCTGCGCAAATTCCGAAAGGATCGCGAAGTTTTCGCTCTCCTTCAGGTAGGGATGCTCTTCGGCGTAAGCGAGCAGATATTCCGGACCGTCCTCGCGCAGTTCGGCGCGGAAGGCGTCCTCGATCAGGTCGGCGATCTTCGGATGGATCGCGTCGCGGATCAGGCGATCGCAGAATCCGTCGCAGACGGCGTTGTATTTCCCTTTGAGTTCTTCGCCGAGCTTCGCCTCGGCGTCAAGATAGGAATAGACCGTCGTCTTCGTATCGTCGCGGATATGCTCCGAGAGGATCGAAAAGATCTTCTCCGCCGCCTCGTCCGGCAGATAGGGATGCTCTCCCCAGAGCGCGATCACACGACAGATCTGCTCGTCAAAGCCGACCGAAAATTCGTTCTCGAAAAATTCGCGGAAGATGCGCTGATCCTTCCATTTTCCGAGGATCGCGCGGCTGACCGTCTGCCGGCAGAAGCCCGGCGTTTTCAGAAGAAGCGGCAGCATTTTGTGCGTTTTGCGGCGCTGTTCGGAGGCGACGAGTTCGAGCATTTTTTCGCCCGCCGCGGCGCGGAAGGCCTCGTCCTCCTCCGGCAGATACCGGTCGAGAAAGCCGATGAGTTTTCCCGAAAGACTATCCGCCGCCGGGAGCATCTCCCAGACCATCGCGTAAAATTTTTCCTTCTGTTTTTCGGTCAGAGCCGGATAGAAGGAGCGGAAGAAATCGAGGATCGCGTCCTGGATCGCCGCCGTGCGGATCGAGAGGATCAGCTTGCCGACGATGAGAT
>CADBPA010000245.1 GCA_902796505.1 uncultured Ruminococcus sp. | reverse complement strand
ATATCGCGCTCCGGATGATCGGCGTGGACAGCCAGGGAAGCCAGGGGATCACCCAGGCGATCAGCGCCGTCGTCTTTCTTGCCGTGGTATATCTGGCAAGTATGAATTACCGGGCGAAGAATCTGCCCCGATGACCGAGAAATATTCCGCGGACAGCGGTTTATTAATAATTTTTATTCCGGAGGAAAGAAAATGAAAAAGTTTCTGAAAACCCTCGTGATCGCCGTCGTTGCCATGGCGATCGCACTCACGGCGGCAGTCTCCCTGACTGCCTGCAACAAGGACAACACGAAAACCGTGACCAAGATCGGCGTGTTGGTTGCAGACGCAAGCGGCGCGGAAGCGCTGGCCTTCCGCAGCTACTACGAAAACTACGTAGAGAAGAATTACGACGTGGATTTCGTGTACTCCGAGGAGATCGGCGACAATGCGACGAAGGAAATGGAAGAACTCGACAAGCTTCTGGCGGAAAACTGCAAAGCCATCATTTCGTTCGCGTCCTGCGACAGACCGGCGCAGATCGCAAAATGCGAGGAAAGCCGCGTGTATTACGCCGTCGCTACCGGAACGCTCAGCGATGAGGACTACGAAACCTACAAAACCAAACAGTATTTCGTAGGGCAGGTCGGTCCGAGCACCTTTACCGAATACAACGTCGGTCTTGCGATGGGACAGTATTATAAGTCGCTCACCGGCGACGCGGCGATCCACTCGGTCGCTCTGTACGTCGGATTCCCCGCTCCCGAACACGTTGCCAGAACGGCGGGTATCCTCACCGGTCTCGGTATGACGTACAGCGCGTTCGGCCAGTCTCTGTCCGGCATGGACATCATCGGCGGCATCTACGGTCAGGACAACGGTATCGCCAACCTCAATAACATTCAGACCGGCGACAGCGGCATCACGGTGACCACCGTCCTTTCGATGGCGCCCGGCGCAGGCCTTGACGAGCCGCTCAACGCGATGCTCGCGGGAACGAAGCCCGACGCCCTTCTCGGCGTGGGTATGGTCTCGGTGTTCATGGCTGCCCAGCTGAATCAGCAGAATATTCCGTACGCCGACGTGGACGCCTTCACCGCCGCCAACAAGACGAATTTTGAAAGCGGCTCGATGCAGTATCTTGCCGGTAAATACGGTTCTTCGGTCGGCCCCGTGTTCGCGCTGATCCTGAACGCGCTGAACGGAAACGTTATCCGCAATGCCGACGGCAACGCGGTCTCGCTGGATCAGGGTTATATGGTTGCGACCTCCGCCGCCGAGTACCTTGAGAACTACACCAAGGAATCGGGCGATTCGCCGATCTACGACAAGACCGTTCTCGATTCGATCATCGGAAACGACGTCACCTATCAGCAGCTTGTCGACGTAGTGGCAAGCAAATAAAAGCCAAAAAAACGATCTTTACCGCCCGCCCAAAAGCGGGCGGTGATCCAAGCATTTGCGGGAGATTACCATGAAACGACTTTTCACAAAGCCAAAAGCGAAAGAGATCGGGATCAGGGCGGCGGGTACGCTGGCGGTTCCCGCCCTTTTTGCCGCGGTCACGCTGATCGCCTGCGCCGCCGGCGGCAAGACAATGATCTCCGGCGTATCCGGATTTACGAGTTTTCTGGTCTACGCCGGGATCGTCACCGTCACGACGTTTGCCCTGTCGATCAACCTCGGATCGGGGCGTTTTGACTTTTCGCTCGGATCGATGGCGGTGTTATCCACGCTGATCAGCGTCAGGATTACCTCGTCCATGCCCGTCTCATCCGGCACGGCGATGCTCAACCTGCTGCTCTGCCTTCTGGTCGGTGCGATCCTCGGTGCGGTTTCCGGCGGCCTCTACGTGGTCCTGAAAATTCCGCCGATCATCACGTCGCTCGGCGTGACGCTGATTTTTGAAGGGATCACCTATACGATCGCGTCCGGAAAGTATATCAACGGCGGCGAGGCCATGGCGATCTATAATTTCATGAACAACAACTGGCAGTTTGCGCTGATCCTTCTCCTCGTGACGCTTGCCGTCATGATCTTTGTGTTCGACTATACGAAATTCGGCCGCAATTATACGGCGCTCAAAGAAGGACAGCGGGTTGCCGTCAATACCGGGATCCGGGAGATTCCCAACGCGATCGTCTGCTACGTGATCTGCGGCGCGCTGATGGGGATCGTCGGATTTCTCAGCGTCGCGCGAAGCGGCGGACTCGACGGGCGAAGCCTGAGTTTCGGCTCGATCGGCATTATGTTCAGCGCCTTTCTCCCCATGTTCATCGGCGGCTTTATCGGAAGATTCTCGAACGATAAGCTCGGATATCTGATCGCGGGGCTGAGTATGTCGATGCTGAATTCGACCT